>JANOGL010000254.1:0-11685 GCA_031405985.1 Acidobacteriota bacterium
CCCGAATGTCGGCAAACAAAATGGTGATCGTTTGATTAGCTCCGCCAAGACGAAATGAATTAGGATTCTCCAGCAGTTGTTTGACAACGTACTCGGGCATGAATCGGCTGTAATTCGCACGCGCTACCTCCTCGCGTGCGAGACGTTTGTGTGCTTTTACGGTTTCGACTGTTACGGCGGCTTGCGCGGCGACGGCGCTGATGAGATCGAGATGATCGGGACGAAAGGCTGCGAACGGATCGAGCCGATCGGCGTAAATTACGCCATGAACGCCCGACTGAGTGATCAGCGGTGCGCAGATCGTCGAGCGAACGCCCTGTGAAACGATAGACTCGGCGCCCCGAAACTGCTCGTCAGTCTTTGCGTCCTGCGACAGGATCGCAACGCGTTCGGTCATCACACGCTGCGTGATCGTCCGGCTGACGGCGAGCTTCTCGGTAAGTTTCTCGAGACCTTTGTCACGAGTTTTCGCACCGATCTGATGGAGCGTGTGCCCGCCATCTACGTCCTCCGCATCGTCTGCGAGAAGCGCGACGACGCGATCGGCCGGCGTTCCGCGAAAGATCAAGTCGGTCGCTTTTTCAAAGAGTTCGTCGAGGTCAAGCACCGTGCCCAGCGTCTTGCTCATCTCGTAGAGCAGTTCGAGAATCCTTGCTTTTCGGCGAAGGTCCTTTAATTCGTCTGGCGTTACGACCGCTGAGTCGAGCGAGATGTTGGAACCTGGCCCCATCAACTCGTTGACCGAGATCGCGACTTGCGTGTGGCCCATCGGTGCGTCGTCAAAGCTAACGGTCTTCGGTTTTTCGATGCCGACAAGCGACGGAGATTTTGGCGGCGCCGGATCTGCGGCCGCAGGTTTTACGGTTTCTTCTAATTGGCGAAACGTGAGCGAACTTTCGCCGATCATGATCACGTCGCCTTCGACGAGGTTGTGTTCGAACACAACATTGCCGTTAACAAAAACGTGATTGACGCTGCGAACGAGCTGGCCGCCCTCGATCGAACCGTCGACGATCTTGAAGTTGTTTGTGTCAAAAGTGATAAAGGCGTGTTTGCGCGAAACGCGTCGGTCATTCAGTACGATATCGTTTTCCTTGGCGCGGCCGATCGTCCAATGCTGGTCCGGCGTGACCTCCGCTCTCCAAGAGCGCCCAGTAGCTTCTGTGATTTCGATTATCGCGTTCAAAACAATTGTAATTGTAAAGGTTCGAGCGAGAATTGGTAAACTCAAGCGGCTTTCTCGATGCCGTAGCGCGCGAGTTTGAGATATAACCCGCGTCGTGTCAGGCCGAGTTCGGCTGCGACCCGCGAGATATTCCAGTTGTGGCGCGTGAGCGAGGCGCGAATGAGCCGCATTTCGAGTTCGCTGACGGCTTCTTCGAGCGTGCCGCCATCCGATATATTTGAAAATGGCGTGATCGGTACGTCGAAAGACATGATCGTCTTAACTTTCGACGATGAGCCGCCCCCGCCAACCCAAGGCACGGCTCCGTCTGCGATGCGGTTGAGATCGGGTGAGAGATGTTCGGGCGTAATGACCTCATTATCCTCGGCGCGCGCGATCACGCGTTGAACTTCGTTACAAAGTTGTCGGACGTTTCCTTCCCAGTTGCAAACCATCAGCATGTCGATCGTCTGCGGCATAAACGTCACGTTTTGCTTGTTGAAGCGCGCCGAATAGTGGTTGATGTAGTAATTTACGATCGGCGGAATCTCGGAGCGTCGCTCGCGAAGCGGCGGCACGCGCAGGCGAATGACATTGAGTCTGTAATACAGATCTTCTCTGAACGAACCGTCGGCGACCTTTTCCTCGAGCTTCATGTTTGTCGCGGCGATGATGCGCACATCGACCTTGAGCGGATGTTTTTCGCCGAGCGTTTGGACTTCACCTTCCTGCAAAAATCGCAGCAGCTTTGGCTGAACATCGAGCGAGAGATCGCCAACCTCGTCGAGGAAAAGCGTACCGCCGTCGGCTGTACGGATCATTCCGGGTGAATCATTTACCGCACCGGTAAATGCGCCTTTTTTGTGACCGAAAAGATGCCCTTCAGCAAGTTCTTTTGGCACGGCAGTGCAGTTAAAGGGCACAAAAATCTTGTCTTTTCGGTTCGAGATCGTGTGAACGGCGCGCGCAACTAACTCCTTGCCGGTACCGGATTCGCCGGTGATGAGGACGGTCACGTCAGACGAGCGGATTTTGTAAACTTCCTCGACGAGAGCCGTCATCGCCGGCGAAGAGTGAATAAAACCGGGCATCAGGCTGTTTGAGACGTGTGCGTTTTTTTCGCCGCCGTGGGGCACTGACTTATCCCTTTCGCGAAGAGCGATAACGTCCATTCCCAGTTCGACGACTCGTAGCAGCGGCTGCAGCGAGCTTTGGTCACGAAGAACCGCGCCGGATTGCGGGCCGATCAATAAAACTGCGGACGGCGCGGCCGAACCGCGCAGATGAAAGAACGCAATGTCCTTTGCCTTGGCGAATGCTTTTTCCTGTTTGTCAGTTTCCGCCTCGTCAAACTTGGTTGCAATGTCGTTGCTTTCATGCGGCGTGCAGCCGTGAGCGATGAATGGAAAGAGACGATTCTCTGCGTTATATTGAGCAATGACTATCTTCTTTGCGTTGCTTTCTTGTTTGAGGACGGCGACGAGTTCCCGGAACAACAACTCGCGCGATGCGGTCGCCTCGGCAAGGCGAACTGTGAGAAGCTGCGAGACGACTGAATTCGTTCGCCTCAAAGGCTGAACCGCGTCGGAATTCGAATCGAGTCGCACGATTTCCTCTCGAGTTGCTTCGAGATTATCTTTGAGGCTGAGCCGGCTAAAAATTTCACCCGCGGAGTTGAGATTTCTCTTCGCCTGCATTGCATCGGCGGCGAGATTTACACCGATCAGGAAATGCATGATGCCGGTGTGATACAAATCGCTGGCGGCCTCGAAAATCGTAAGTCCGCGGCTAAAATGATGCACGGCAAGCTCAGTGTCCTTGTCAGTCAGGGCTGCAAGACCGCGGATTCGCTGAATGTGGCCGAGGACAAAAAAGTCCGACAAAGGCTCACCCTTTTCGATCTCGTCAAGCTCGTCAACACACTTCTCAACCTCGCCTTTTTGTAGATTAGCCTCGGCGAGAATAAGCCTGGCCATCGATGGAAAATGGCTGTCACCCAATTCGGCGGCAAACTCTATCGTCTCGTTGGCCTTTTGGATGGCCGCGTCGAATTTGTTTTGCGCAAGATAGAGTCGGGCGAGGTTTCGTATCGCCTGTATCTCGTAAAACGGACGCTTTATCTCTTGCGCGATGGCGATTGACTTTTCAAGAAGTTTTTCGGCTTCGTCCGTGTCGCCGCGAAGGATCATCAACTCAGCCAGCGAGTCGAGAATTCCAATAACATGAGCATTGTTCTCTTGTTTTTCGGCAGTCTCCAGCGCCCTGAGGATCATTTCTTCGGCTTTCCCCCAATCGCCGATCAGCGTCAAATTGATGCCGAGATTGTTATATGCGATGACCGAGTTGAGCGCGTGTTCAGTCTTGTCAAAGAACGCGATCGACTTTTCGAGACATGCGATGCCGTCCTGCGGGCGACGCAAGAACCAATACGCGCCGGACATATCGGTGTAGAGTTTACCGAGCATAAACGGCGCCGAGTTGTTGCCGATTATCTTTATGCCGAGTTCAAAATACTCAATTGCCTTGTCGCTGTGGCCCTCCTGGTGCAGGCTGTTCGCGATCTCGCGATAGGCCTCGGCCATACCGAGCCAGTCACCGTTGTTGCGAAAATAATTTAGTGAGCGCTCGGCGTAGTCGCGGCTGATCGGATACTCGCTCAGCTTGCGATAGACGCGCGCCAAAGCGATATCGACGCTGCCCGCGAGCGGCGAAAGCTCACCGTCCGCGGCAGTTTCCAGCGTCTCCTTTAACAGTGTTATGGCTTTTGGCTGGTCACCGGCATTGCTAAGCGCGATACCAAGCTGTTTGCGAACGAGTATCTCGGTCTGCGGTGACAGCTCGGCACGGCTCTCCGCGGTTTCGTATTCGGCCAGGGCATCGAGTGAGTCTCTGTAGCGGCCAGTCGTCTCGAGCGCAAAAGAGAGGAGGCGTTTAAGACTCGCCAGGTCGTCGGGTTTGTGGCTGTAGGAATTGATCGTCTTGGTGAGCAAAGCCTCGGCCGCGTTCGACTTGCCGTCGCGCAGGTTCTGGCCGACTTTTGTAAACACGGCATCGATCTGCTGCGGAGAGATTTCGACGCCCGCACGAGCGCTCGTTCCGCCTGACATCGATGTTAAGTGCCTTCCTCTACTCATTTGTCGGTAGCTGACAAAATGACCAATCGTGCACGGGTTTCAGTTACCGTGCTAGAAATGAATACTTGGTAAACAGCGCATAAAAAATTTAACATGAAAAGCCTGGATATGTCTATAATTCTTTCATGCCCGAGTGGACTGACAGCGATGAAGGCGGCATAGGCGTTCTCCCCGAGAAAAAAACGCGGTTAGAGAAGCCAAAGCTTTTTAAGGTAATCCTGCACAACGACGACTTTACGACGATGGATTTCGTCGTCTTTGTGCTCGAATACATCTTTTCGCGCAGTGAGGCCGAGGCCGTCACGGTCATGCTCAGCGTCCACAACTCAGGCAAAGGAGTCGCCGGCATTTACCCTTACGAGATAGCGAACATGAAATCGCAAAAAGCCATGAACCTCGCAAAATCGCGCGAATATCCGCTGCTGTGCACTGTCGAAGAGGAATAAAATTCTTTCAAACAGGATGGACATGATGAGCAGGATTCAAAAGAATTATCCTGTTTCTCCTGTCCATCTTGTTATTTTCTCTTCGCGGTCGATTTTGCGGCGTGGTAACATTGACGTTTTTACTGAAAATGACTGAAGAGCTTGATCTGAAGAAAACCGTAAACCTGCCAAAGACCGATTTTTCGCAAAAGGCGAATCTTGGCCAGTCGGAGCCCGCGCGTTTGAAGAAGTGGCAGGAGATGGGGCTTTACGAAAAGGTGATCGAGGCCCGCAAGGGCCGCGAGAAGTTTATCCTCCACGACGGCCCGCCGTATGCAAACGCTGATATTCACATCGGAACGGCGCTCAACAAGATTCTAAAAGATTTTGTCGTGAAAACACGTTCGATGATGGGTTTTGAGGCGCCGTACGTGCCCGGTTACGACTGTCACGGGCTGCCGATCGAGACGATTGTCGAGAAAAAGCTGGCTGAGAAGGGCAAGAACAAGGTCGACATTCCGGTTGCGTCGTTCCGCCGTATCTGTCGCGAGCACGCTTCGACGGCGATGAATGGGCAAACGCGCGATTTTCAGCGGCTTGGCATTTTGGGCGAATGGCAGACGCCTTATTTGACGATGTCCGCCGAATACGAATCTTCGACTGCGAGGTTGTTTGGCAAATTCCTCGAACGCGGTTTTGTTTACAAAGGCCTTCGCCCCGTCTATTGGTGCATCCACGACCAAACGGCGCTCGCCGAGGCCGAAGTCGAGTATAAGGAACATACTTCCCCGTCGGTTTATGTAAAGTTTCCTCTCAAAACCGATCCGAAAGAGATCGACGCGGCCCTCGCGGGCAAAAATGTCTTCGTCGTTATCTGGACAACGACGCCGTGGACGCTGCCGGCGAACTTAGGCATCGCTGTGCATCCGGATTTTGAGTACTCGGCAGTTGAATCACGCGGCGAAGTTTACATCGTTGCCAGCGAGCTTGCCGCCGCGTTTGCAGAAACCTGCCAACTTGGTGAAGTTAGAGAATTGGCGCGGTTTAAGGGTTCAAAACTCGATCGACTAGAAGCAAAACACGCGTGGCTGGAGCGCACCTCATTGATAATGAACGGCGAGCATGTAACGCTCGGCGAGGCTGACGCCGAAGTCGAGCTTGATGTTCGTTTTGAAGACAAATCATCGAAAAAGAGCGGCACCGGCTGCGTTCACACGGCGCCCGGACACGGCGCGGATGATTTTCACATCGCAAAAAAGTATGGCCTCGACGTTTATGCGCCGGTCGATGCGGGCGGGCATTTCACGGGCGAGGTCGAGCACTTCGCGGGCGAAACCGTTTTTAATGCGAATCCTAAGATCGTCGAATTCATGCGAGAGAGCGGAGCTCTATTGCACTCCGAAAATTACAATCACCGCTATCCGCATTGCTGGCGATGTAAAAATCCGGTCATCTTTCGCGCAACGCCGCAGTGGTTTATTTCGATGGACGAGGTGCGGCCAATCGGTTCCACCACCCCGTCAGTTCCGTCAAAAAACGACAGAACTGTCACCCCTCCTGTCCAGGACGGGAGCTTTTTGGCTCTTCGCGAAACGGCCTTACGCGAGATTGCAAAAGTTAAATGGCATCCCGTGTGGGGCGAGGGACGTATGGCGAATATGTTCAAAGGTCGCCCCGACTGGTGCGTTTCGCGTCAGCGTTCGTGGGGCGTGCCAATCCCGGTGTTTTATTGCCAGGCGTGTGACGAAGCTGTGGCTGATCCGAAGATCGTCGATCACGTTGCTGACATTTTTACGCAAGAAACCGCCGATGCGTGGTATGCGCGTGAGGCGAGCGAGCTGCTGCCCGACGGCTACAGATGCGCAAAATGCAACGGCGCGGACTTTCGTAAAGAAACGGACATTCTCGACGTTTGGTTCGACTCCGGCTCGTCGTGCGTAGCGGTTTTGGAGACGCGCGGCGACACGCTGCGGTTTCCCGCTGACGTTTATCTCGAAGGCGGAGATCAATATCGCGGCTGGTTCAACTCGAGTTTGAGCTGCGGCATTGCGGCTCATGACCGGGCGCCTTACAAACAGATCATCACGCACGGCTGGGTTGTCGACGGCGAAGGCCGAAAGCAATCTAAATCTCTCGGCAACGTCACCGCGCCGAAGGAAATCATCGACAAATCCGGCGCCGACGTGCTACGTCTGTGGGCGGCAGCCGTCGATTATACCGAGGACGTTCGCTGCTCGGACGAGATTTTGCAGCGAGTCGTCGATGCGTATCGCAAGATGCGAAACACTTTGCGCTACATGCTCGGCAACCTCGACGGTTTTGATCCGGCGAGGGATGCGCTTCTTGACGACGAGTTGCTCGAGATTGATCGCTGGGCACTCGCGTCGCTCGACGAATTGACGCGAAAAGTTCTCGCCGGTTACGAGGCTTACGACTTTCAGGCCGCATACAACGCTCTTTACAATTTCTGCACGGTGACGCTGTCGGCGCGTTACTTCGACATTATTAAAGATCGTCTCTACATCATGGCGCCGAAGTCGAAAGAGCGTCGAGCGGCGCAGACGGCGTTGTATAAAATTGCAGATTCGCTCACGCGACTTATGGCGCCGATACTCGCGTACACCGCTGACGAGGCGTGGGAAAATCTGCCCGCTCGTGAAGTCGAGTCGGTCCACATCGCGGAATTTCCAAAAGCCGAATCTGCTGATAATACAATCCTTTTGGCGAACTGGGAAAGAATCTTCACGATCCGTGATGAGGTCCTAAAAGCTCTCGAAACGGCGCGCGAGGGTAAACAGATCGGGTCGTCACTCGAAGCAAAGGTTGTTTTGACAACCGACCCTGGGACGACGCGGTTTCTACTCGATTATTACGAGCAGTTGCGTTACATTTTTATCGTCTCGCAGGTCGAGGTCCATGAGGGCGACGGGAACGTGGACACCCCTGTCCGAATTTCTGTAGAGATATTAAAGGCGGACGGCGAAAAA
Source organism: Acidobacteriota bacterium (assembly GCA_031405985.1). Classification (GTDB taxonomy): domain Bacteria; phylum Acidobacteriota; class Blastocatellia; order Pyrinomonadales; family Pyrinomonadaceae; genus OLB17. The sequence goes on from JANOGL010000254.1 coordinate 7,712, forward strand.
TGCGATCGGTGCTGGAACTATTCAACGCGCGTCGGCGAGACAGACAAATTCCCGACCGTCTGCGAGCGTTGCAACGAAGCTCTGGTTGAGATCGTTTAGGAGAATTGCGATGGCGAGATTACTTTTCATCAACATTTTGGTATTGATATTTGCGACGCTCGTTTACAGCCAGCAGGTTTACACGCCCGAAAAGGGATCGGCGGATCGCAAAGTCATCCTCGACGCGCTTCGCATGCCGGTTGAAAAACAAATGAAGCAGAGAATCGTCTTTGTAATAGAGAGTTTCAAAGTGCAAGGAAGCTGGGCCTTCGTCAGCGGTCGGCCCACGACGCCATCGGGTGGAAAGCCAGGTCTGAAAGGCACGGTCTTCGACGGCGAAGAGGATATGTTTGACGACAACTTCTTCGGCTTGCTAAAGAAAACCGGCGGAAAGTGGAAGGTCATCACGCACGCGCTCGGCTGTACCGACGTTTGCTACGCTGACTGGTGGCGGCGATACAAAGCGCCAAAAGCTGTTTTTCCTTATACTGAATAATAGCGACGGTGTATCAACGAAATGGCGGGCGATTTTCAGTCCATTCTCTCTTCACCCGACGCCACTTATGGCGAGGGGCTACGATTCTTTAGAGGTAGAGGTATGCTCAATAAAACCTTGCGAAAAATTGCTGCCGATCTTGATCGCGAAGAAATTGCGTACGTCGCGATCGGCGCTATTGCCCTTAACCGTCACGGTTACCGGCGTTTTACCGAGGACATTGACCTTCTGTTGACGAAGGAAGGTTTGGAGCATTTTCGTGTAACTCTTCTCGGGCGAGGTTATCGACCTGCTTTCGAAATGGCCCAAAAGAAGTATCGAACATCTGAAAACGTCCCGTTGGAAATAATCACGACCGGCGAATATCCTGGTGATGGCCTGCCAAAGCCCGTTGCGTTTCCCGATCCTACGGAATTTGTTGTCGAGATTGATGGTGTAAAAACGATAACACTGGAAAAATTGATTGAACTCAAACTCGCGTCGGGTATGACCGCTCCTGACCGTTTGAAGGATCTCGCCGACGTGCAGGAACTTATAAAGATCAAACATCTCGACGCAAATTTTGGCGAACGACTCGACGAGTACGTACGAACGAAGTTTCTTGAGCTTTTCGCGGCGGTTGAAAACGCGAAAGGTCGAATGGATTAAGGTGATGTTATGAGGAATTTTATTTTTTTTGCACTGATAGCTTTTATTTTTTCATTAAATGCCTTCGCTCAAACAAGCGATATGGCAGCGGTTCGCATTCCGCTCGAAAATTATCTTAAAGGCCATGCAACCGGAGACGGCGAGTATATGAAAAAGGCTTTTCACACAGAGGGCCAACTTATTTTTATTCGCGACGGCAAATACACGACGCGCACGTTCGCAGATTATGTTGCGGGAATGCCGGGCAAGCCTGCTGCTGACGAAGCGAAACGCAAACGCTGGATTGAATCAATCGATGTCGCGGGTAACGCGGCGACTGCAAAGATCATACTCGACTATCCAAACGCAAAATTGACTGACTATATGTCGTTGCTCAAGATCGACGGCGAGTGGAAGATCGTGAATAAAATTTTTACATCCGAGGCTAAGCCGCAGCCGAAAAACAATGAATAAACGCGACATTATTTGGAAGCTCGCATATCTCACGATCGCCGCCGGCGTCTTTTTGATCGACCAGGTCACAAAGGCGTGGGCCGCGCGCGAATTGAAGCTTGGCGGCGACCGGTCGGTAATATCGGGCTTCATGAATTTTGCATATGCGCAGAATACGGGCGTTGCGTTTTCGATGCTCGACGATCACGGCGATATGGGGCGTTGGGGTTTGTCGGCGGTTGCGTTTGTCGCGGCGACGCTCGTGCTCTACTTTTTTTGGCGAACACCGCGCACCGACGACCGTATGTTGGGCGCGCTCGCGCTTCTGCTCGCCGGCATTGCCGGCAACGTCACTGACCGGCTTCGGCTCGGTTACGTCATCGACTTTATTGACGTCCAATTCGGCTCGTGGCACTACCCGACATTCAACGTCGCCGATATGGCGATCGTTTCCGGCGCAACGTTAATGATCATCGATATGTTTTTTTCGAAAAGAAGTGAGAAGGCAGAAGACAGAAGTCAGAATGCAGAGGAAGCCAGCCTTTAGTTTGGACAAATGTTTGCAAAGAGTTTTGAAGATTTAGATGTTGGGAAAAAAGGCACATGCTTTTGTGTTGGAAGTTTATCGATTAACAGAAGCCTTTCCTAAGCACGAACTTTACGGTCTGACATCGCAACTACGAAGAGCCGCAGTTTCAATTCCAGCAAACCTTGCCGAGGGATTTGGAAAGCCAACAAAGCCTGACAAGCTGAGATTTTACGGAATATCACAAGGCTCAATTGAAGAATGTAGGTATTATTTGATCTTGGCTCGCGATCTAGGCTATGGCGAGACGGTCCCGCTAAAAGGAATGTTAGAGGAAGTGAGTAAAATGTTGGTCAGCTATTCGCGGCGGATAAGAGCTGATCAGTAACGCTGGCTTCTGTCTTCTCGCTTCTGACTTCTAAAACACATGTATCCTGAATTATTTAAAATCTGGGACTTTCCAATAACGAGCTACGGCATCTGGCTCGCTCTCGGAATGTTGGTCGCGCTCTTTGTCGCGTCGCGATTAGCGGCGCGCGACGGACTAGAGAAAAGTCAGATTTACGATCTTGGGCTTTGGACGCTTGTTGGCGGGCTACTCGGCTCGAAGATTTTGATGTACTTCGTCGAACCCGACGTAAAAATTCTGTCGCTAGATTTTTTGCGCAGCGGTGGAGTTTTTTACGGCAGTCTGATAGGCGGATTTCTCACGATAGTTTTTTTGGTTCGTTATTACAAGCTGCCGTTGTGGAAAACAGCCGACGCGTTTGCACCGGCGCTCGCGATCGGCCAGGTGTTTGGCCGACAGGGCTGCTTCGCCGCCGGCTGCTGTTGGGGAAAAGTCACGGATTCTGCCATCGGCGTGCATTTCACCGATCTTGGTCACGATTACACCGGCGTTCCCGTTTACGGTCCCGATCACAGCGATCTGTTCCTGTACCCGACACAACTGATTGAATCATTTACGATGTTAGCCGTCTTTGGCATTTTAGTCTGGCTGCATCGCCGAAAGAAATTCGATGGCCAGGTGCTGATCGCATACGGCATCGTTTACTCGATCTTTCGTTTCTCGATCGAATTTATCCGCGACGACCCGCGCGGTGATCTGTTTGGATTAACGACATTGACCGGGCTTTCAACTTCGCAGATCGTCAGTCTAATCGTAGCTGCTACGTCTATTGTATTTATGATCTTTCGCCTCCGAACTGTTGCCACTGCGACTGTACCGACACCTTCGAGTGACTGAAGAAACCCCATCCCTCATTCTCAAGCCGACCGAACTTGATCACGGCAAGCGTCTCGACGCATATCTTGCGAAGAATATCGACGGTTGGTCGCGTTCGCGCCTGCAGCGGCTGATCGACGACGGCGACGTGCTAGTCAATGAGCGCGAAGCAAAGTCGTCTTACAAAATACACGCGAACGATGTTATCGAGGTTGAACTAACCGAGCTACCAGCGACACACTTCGAGCCTGAAGATATTCCGCTCGACATCGTTTTTGCAGACGAGTTTCTTGCCGTTATCAACAAACCGGCCGGCATGGTCGTGCACCCGGCGGTGGGACACACCAGCGGCACGCTCGTCAACGCCGTGCTTGGGCATGCTCCCGATCTGGAAGGCGTCGGGGATGAGACGCGGCCCGGCATCGTGCACCGGCTCGACAAAGACACAAGTGGGTTGATCGTGGTCGCGAAGAATGATCGCGCGCATCGCAATCTGCAAAATCAATTCGCCGAACGCAGCGTGGAGAAGTTGTATCTCGCGCTGGTGGATGGCGCGCCGCCGACCGAGACCGGGCGGGTGGAGGCGGCCATTGGCCGCGACCCGAACG
>JANOGL010000293.1:0-5264 GCA_031405985.1 Acidobacteriota bacterium
GTTCTTGGGGCCGACATTTACTTATTCCCCAGGTCTGAACGATGATTTTTGGGCAGGCGACTGGGAACGTTTTTGCCTCGATAGGCATCGCAAGAAAATGGTTTCAGATAAACAAAGAAGGTTGATTGAGAAGAAGATTCGTGATTTGGTACAGTCTCACGAGGTTTCTGATTCAAAGAAGATTGCAGTTGATTACAACGCACTCTTGCTCCATTCGGATATGGGCGGGGCGTATTGTCTAAGCAGTGATGGTCAAATTTTTTCTGTTTCGTGGGATACTCCAGACAGCGTTAGATATGAAAATGATGCCAGAATACGCAATTTGGTGTTATTTCAAGGAAGCAAAAAAAATCCAGAATTAGCGACGGTGATTCCTCAAAAAACGCAGCTTGATAAGATATGTCCTCATTGTAACGGAACAGGCGTTTCAACAATAACGCAAGAAATAAATATTGACTCGATCGTTTGCTATTGCGGTGGATTAGGTTGGATACCTTATCAAGAGGCGCCTTGATTTTTTCTCCGACATACGGCGTGAGTTTCACCGCGCCGGAATCGCAGACGATCTATGGCGATACGGCCGGTAATTTGTTTGTAAAGGTGCGCAAACAGATCGACGAGACCAATTGGGACGAAGCGACGACCTTTATGGACGGCCTCGGGCGCTCCGTCAAGACGCAGGCCAAAGACTCGCAGGGCGATGTGTTTGTCGAGATGGAATATGACAATATGTCGCGCGTCAAAAGAGTAACGAATCCATACCGTCAAGGCGATGCAAAACTGTGGACAACAAATACTTTTGACGCAACAGGTCGCCCGTGGAAGATCACAACGCCCGATAATGCAGTAGTCGAAACTCAATATGGACTTGCGACAACAGGAACGGAGATCGGCACGACAACGACTGTGATCGACCAAGCTCTTAAACAGCGCCGCAGCATCACAAACGCGCTTGGTCAGCTAACTCGCGTCGATGAACCAAATCTCAACAATGAACTTGGTTCTGTCAACAGTCCAAATCAAGCAACTCGATATTTCTACAATGCTCTTGGCAAGATGACCAGAGTGCAGCAAGGTATTCAGAACCGATACTTTATGTACGATTCGCTTGGGCGGATGATTCGCGTCAAACAACCTGAACAAGAGGTAAACATTGCTCTAAATACAACCGGAAACCCTGATAACAACAGTTGGTCTGCCGGATTTACTTACGATGTTTTGGGTAATGTTTTGACATCGACGGATGCCAAAGGAACGGTCATCACGAACACATACGATCGAGCTAACAGAGTAACAACGAGAACCTACTCAAACGAACCTACGGGCGTAACGACACCGGTAGTAAGCTATTTTTACGACGGCAAAGGATTGGCACAGATTCAAAGCCCAAACTTTGCCAAAGGCAAACTTACGAAGGTCACGTCGTCCGTTTCGACAACGGAAAACATGACGTTTGATAACTTCGGGCGCTTAACCCGAAGCCGCCAAATAACCGATGGCGTAGTTTACGGCGACGACGCACATCCGATGACTTACTCTTATAATCTTTCCGGCGCTTTGATCGAACAAAAATATCCGAGTGGCCGAGTTGTGAAGAATGAATTTGAATCAGATGGCGATATTGCGCGCATTTCGGGCAAACCGACTTCGACTGCGACAGAACAAATGTATGCGACAGGATTTCAGTATTTCGCTGATGGAAAGATCGAAAGGCTGAAACTCGGTAACGGCTTGTGGGAAAGCGCCAAGCTAAACAACCGCATGCAAGCAACTGAGATTGCAATGGGACATTCCGTTGGTGACGGAAGTTTGATGAAACTGAGCTATGAGTACGGCGAGCTAAGTGCCAACGGAGCTTCGGTTATTACATCTAAGAATGCCGGAAATATTGCACGGCAAACTGTGAGCTTCTCAGGACTTACGCATCCGTTCGTTCAAACCTACAGATATGATTCACTTCACCGAATAGCCGAGGCGATTGAAAAGGTAAATGACAACCAAACTTGGAAGCAAACTTTTGGCTACGACATTTATGGCAATAGAAATGCTTTTTACCAGAAAGTTGGCGAGCAAGAATTGGTAATAAACAATCTCACTGCGCCGACGGTTGATCAGAACACGAATCGTTTCAATGCGAATCAAGGCTACGGCTACGACAAAAATGGAAATATTACAACTGACCCTGCAAACAGCGGTCGTTCATTTGTTTTCAACGGCGATAACAAGCAAACACAAGTTAAGAATTCGAGCGAGGTAACAATCGGAACCTATCTGTATGACGGCGACGGAAAGCGCGTTAAGAAAGTCACTAATCTAGAAACAACGGTTTTCGTGTATGACGGATTAGGCAAACTCGTCGCTGAATATTCAACTGCTACACCGCCGACAAACCCGACAATAAATTACACGGCAACAGATAAACTTGGCTCGCCGCGCGTTATCACCGATAAATTGGGCAACGTCGTTTCACGCAGAGACTTTCTTCCATTCGGTGAGGAAATCTACGCCAACTCATCGGCCAATCGCACAGAAGCCAATAAATATAGTCTCTCCGGGCAGGATTCTGTCCGCAAAAGATTTACTGGCTATGAAAAAGACCAAGAAACTGGATTGGACTTTGCCGAAGCTCGCTACTACCAAAATCAACACGGAAGATTCACGGCAATTGACCCATTGCTCGCGTCAGGTAAATCAATAAATCCGCAAACGTTTAACAGGTATGTATATTCTTTAAATAGGCCTCTTACGCATATTGATCCTACGGGGATGCAAGCCGGTACTCCGGTAAATCAAATGGTGGTTTCAATTAACCCGCAAGGAGCTTGGTATGCCGAGGCTAACGTGAGTAGCAGCCCTGTCTATATTCAGAATGGTAGTAGCGTGCCCAAAAACTACGAACGAATTACTGCGAAAAATAAATATGGGCAACTGATCTACGAGGCGGCAAAACTCGACGAATTCCATGTTATTAGACTTCACGAGAATGGTCCGATGAGTTCCACTATGCATGCAAGTTTAACTTTAATGGGGCTTAAGGTAACTGACTTTGAGAGAAGAGGATGGGAACAAATCTTTTCCGATAGAGTTGTTGAGCCTGTTAGGGGCGTGAGGGATGCGATTACGCCTCCAGAGGTGGCACTGTTTGCAATGCCCTTTAAAGTTGGTGTTGTTGGGCGAAGTGCAACGGGAGCAGCTGGCGAAGTTGAATCTACGGCACTAACAAGGTTTTATCCGGCTAATAATGGCTTTCTTGGCGAAACTAGACGTGAATTTTTGATGCCAAATACTATAATCGACCGTTATGGAAGCTCTCAAGGTAGATTTTTCTCGCCAGGTGGTACACCAAGTGGAATGCGGTCGCTGCCGCCAGGCTCAAATCCGAATTTTAGCAGTTATCGTGTTATAAAGCCGTTTGAGGTCGAGGCGGGAACCGCTGCCCCAGCATTCGGTCAAACCGGTTTGGGAACTCAGTTTCAGGCACCAAGAAGTGCTTCGGAACTTATCCGTAGAAACATTATTGAGGAAATCAAGCCTTAACAATCATGAATAAGAACGAACTAAGAAACAGGCTCGACAAATTAGGGATAAGTAGAAATTTCTATTCGTTAAGCGGAAAATTGTTACCGGATAGAGTGGTTCTTTACAACTCATATGACAAATGGATAGTGTTCTACTTCAGCGAACGCGGGACAAGGGACAACGAAAAGTCTTTCTCATCTGAAGATGAAGCGTGTCGATATATATTGGAATTATTTATTAACTCGGCGGACAGAAAATAGAGGGGATTGGGGTCATCTATGAAGTTACCCCTGGATGTCAAGCGCACTTCGATCGGCACACGTTCGATGGTGTGAGAATGGGTTGGTTGACTGGGTTCTGACAAAAGAACAAACCTGCCTCCTTTTTAGTTAGAATTTCTTTCAAGTTCGCTCACGCCGTTTTTAGGCGAAGCCATCATCTATTCGTGCAAAGTTTATCTTGCTACATGAAACCGGATCGGCTCATTTCCAACTATTCGAAAATGGCTGGCCGTGCCATCAGACACTCAGAGACTGAAGATCTCTCTTCACCTCTCCTGACCCCACGTACAAGCCAACTTCGCCCCGCCGAGTGAATTCCTCATAACCGATGCCGTCACGAAGCATGACGTAACAGTTGATGAGAAGTTTCCTGGCCGCTGCAACTTTTGCTTTTGGGCAGGCCAAGCCGTGGCGAGTGAATAACGCTCTCACACTGTTGCTGACCACATATTCACAACCGAAGAACACACATTGGCAGTTCAAAGATACACGTTCAGAATGCACGGATGAGCGGAATGGTGTTAAAGCCGGACGCTCACCGTGAGGGACGCGAGATTCACTACTCACGGACGCAAATTCACTGTAGAGGGACGTGCATTCACAAGCGAGAGATGCGTAAGAACGAGCGTTGAAACCGCATTTGTAATCACGGGACGCGTGTAACGAGGCGAGGAGAGTTTATTCACAACTAATGGACAGACATCAACTTCTTATGGCCGCGCATTCACAAACTTCCCAGCAGATTTTACAGGTTTTGCCCGGGCGTCGGGTAAAAATGAAAGAGCCGATTCGTAAACGGAAGCGGTTTTTTTGTGGTGCTCGCCTTACGAGCGGGCTTGGTCGACAACAACCTAAAAGGAGAAGAAAAATGGAAGACTCGATTAAACGAAAACTAGATAAATTCGAACGCGAAGAGACGTTTATGACGGATAATGGGGCGGATTTCGGTGCGGGCACGCCCGGAGCGACGACGGCGGCGGTTTTGTCGGCGGTGATCGCCGAGATACAGACGATGGCGGCACAGCAGGTTTCGGGCGCAAGTACGGCGGCGCAGGCTTTTGGTAATCAGGACGATGCGCTCGACGATCTGATCGCGTTTATCAAGAAGATGAATCTTGCGGCGCGCGGCTTTGACGACGAGATTCCCGGCAGCCGCGATCAGTTTCGCATGCCGCGAAACCGTTCGCAGCAGAATATACTTGCGACAGCACGCGCGTTTCATTCGGACGCAGCGCCGATTAGCGCAAAGTTCGAGGAATACGGCCTCGCAGGGACGTTTCTCGACGATCTGCAAGCTGCGATCGGTGCCGTCGAAACTGCAGCCCAGTCGGCTGACTCTAACGTCGGGCAACGCGCCGCCGCGACCGGCGGTCTGTTCGCCGCGGCACGCCGAGGCATGAGTTTGTCGCGAAGACTCAATTCGATCGTCCGCATAAGATACGCCGACGACCCCGCAAAACTCGC
>JANOGL010000309.1:0-8312 GCA_031405985.1 Acidobacteriota bacterium
GTGATCAAACACGCCGCCGCCGTCACGCTCGCGCGCCAAAAGCGATTTCATTATTCCCTTGAGCACGGCCATATCGCCGCCGATTCGAAGCGGAAGATGCAGGTCGGCGAGCTTTGCGGGCTTGCCAACTATCAGCGAGAGCGGGCTGCCGTGCTGCGGATTTGGGTCCTTAAAGTTCATCAACGCCGCCTCTGGCAGCGGGTTTATCGCGATCATTTTTGCACCGGCTGCCTTTGCAGCGGCGAGCGAGGTCATCATTCGCGGAGCGTTCGTGCCGGGATTCTGGCCGATGACGATCACGAGGTCGGTCTTTGTAAAGTCATCGAGCCGAATCGTCGCCTTGCCCAGACCGATCGACTCAGCCAGCGCCACGCTCGTCGATTCGTGGCACATGTTTGAGCAGTCGGGTAGGTTGTTCGTACCAAATTGGCGCACAAAGAGCTGATAAAGGAAAGCTGCCTCATTCGACGTGCGGCCCGATGTGTAAAATATCGCTTCGTCCGGCGACGCCAGAGCGTTGAGTCTCTGGGCAATGGTCTTAAAGGCTTCGTCCCAAGACACGGGCACGTAATTTCGGCTGCCCTCGCGCAAGATCACGGGCTCGGTCAGACGTCCCTGAGCGTTTAACCAAAAGTCGGATTCAGATGACAGGTCGTCAACCGAATATCGAGAAAAAAACTCAGCTCCGATGCGCTTCGTCGTGCCTTCGTCCGCCAGGGCCTTTGCGCCGTTCTCGCAAAATTCAAAGACGGTTCGCTGCTCTTCTGGATCGGGCCATGCGCAAGACTGACAGTCGAAACCGTCACGCTGGTTGATCTTCAGCATGCCGCGAGTACCGCGAACGACGCCCATCTGACCGAAAATACTTTTCGTCGCCGAAGTGACGGATCTTAACCCGGCGGCCGTGTCGGCACGCTTAGTAACGGCTAGCTTTTTCGGTTCCTTTGCCATTACAACTTGATTTCGACCGCTGCACTTAAAGCCGATGGCCGTGCGGCCAATCTTTGCTCACCCGAATACACGTTAAATCGGCCGTCTCGCAAGAAACCGATGAGCGTCATTCCATATTCTCGTGCAAGTTCGACCGCGAGGCTCGACGGCGCTCCGACCGCGGCCATCACGGGAATGCCGGCCACTAGAGCCTTTTGCACAAGCTCAAAACTCGCGCGCCCGCTCACCAGGAGTAGCTTGCTTGAGAGCGGCAGGTGGCCTGCGAGAAATTTTGCACCGATCACCTTGTCGAGAGCGTTGTGGCGACCGACGTCCTCGCGAATGATCTCGAGCTCACCGCCGGCCGAAAACAGCGCCGAGGCATGCAAGCCGCCGGTTTTTGCAAAGGCCGTTTGCTCGGCAACTAGCTTTTCCGGAAGAGCACAAACAACATCGGGCGTGATCGAAAAACCGTCGTCCGCCAATTTCTCGACGTTTGATCTCAGAGCCTCGATCGACGATTTGCCGCAAACGCCGCAGCTCGACGACGTGTAAAAATGCCGCTCAAGCCGTTTGAAATCAATATTTACGCCGTCTGCGAGCTCGACGCGGATGGTGTTCGAGTTGAGCGCCGACACGCGGTCGATCACGCCTTTCGACTTTCGGATCTTCAGACCGCAGTGACGAATTTGTTTTACTTGATCGGGCAAGGCAAGGATTCCCTCGGTAAAAAGAAAACCTGCGGCGAGTTCGCCGTCGTCACCCGGAGTTCGCATCGTGATTGAGATGGCGCGGTGAATAAACTTACCGGCTTCGGTAAAGGCGAGGCGAATTTCGAGTGGCTCTTCGACGGCGAGCAGGTCGTCAAATTCCTCGCCGTCCGACTTTATCGCACGATGAGGGAAAATTGATTCCGAAAATACTTCGACGGGCTTCACAATTGAATCTTAACAAAGGGTAGATTTAAACGCAGAGAACGCAAAGGCCACAGAGTCAATTAATCAAATCATTTCTCTGCGATCTTTGCGGACTCTGCGTTAAAATTCTTAATCTGCTGGAAGGATGAGGCCGCGACACTCGCCGAGGCCGATGCGCCTGAAACCTTCACGTTCGCAGTAGCCTTTCATGATCACTTCGTCGCCGTCCTCGAGAAAGCGTCGCTGTTCGCCGCTTGGTAGTTCGAGCGGTTCGCTGCCACGCCAAGTGAGTTCCAAAAGACAGCCGCGCTCGCTTTTGTCTTTACCGCTGACGGTTCCGGTCGCCATCAGATCGCCGGTTTGCAGGTTGCAGCCGTTCGACGCGTGGTGAGTCAGCATCTGGCCGATCGTCCAGTACAGATCTTTTGTGTTCGAACGGCTGAGAAGGTGCGGCTCGATGTTTTCATCACGCATCTTTTCGGTCTGAATATAGACCTCGAGGTTTATGTCGAGACCGCCGAACTGCTGATTTTGTGGGCTATTTAAGTAATCGAGCGGCTGCGGGTCGTCAGCGTCGCGTTCAAACGCCGGCGTGCGAAACGGTGCGAGCGCCTCCATCGTGACGACAAACGGCGAGATCGTCGTAGCGAAATTCTTTGCCAGGAATGGCCCGAGCGGCTGGTATTCCCACGCCTGTATGTCGCGTGCCGACCAGTCGTTGACGAGGCACAGCCCGAAGATATGTTTCTCCGCCTCGCCGATCGGGATCGACGTGCCCAGCTCATTCCCCTGCCCGACAAAAAACCCGACCTCCATCTCGTAATCGAGACTCTTGCACGGAATAAACACCGGCGGGGCCTCGGCGTCGCTCCGATTCTGCCCGTGCGGCCGCTTTATGTCGGTGCCGCTTATTACTATGCTCGAAGCCCGCCCGTGATAACCGATCGGTACATACTTGTAATTCGGCAGCAGCGGATTGTCAGGCCGAAACATCGAGCCAACATTCGTCGCGTGATAGATCGAGCAGTAGAAGTCGGTGTAGTCGCCGATCATGAACGGCACCACTTGTGACGATTCGCTCACCGGCCGGAGGCGTTTCGAAACAGCGGCTTTTAAATCTGAGTCCGCTGATTCTGATAGCATTTGAATCAATCGACGACGGAAGTCCATGGTGACTCCCGGAAACTCCACGTTGGCCTCAATCAGGTTCTCAATTGCGAAGAAATTAGGAATGTTACCTATCTTTTCATTTACATCGGCAAAGAGCCCGTCGGTTTGGCAACCAGTCAAATTGAGAATTTGGTCCCCGATTACCACACCAACAGCCCAATCGGTTCCCTCATCGGTTTCAAAATCAAACTCGCAAAACGGCAAATTCTGTATCGGAAAATCCGTATTGGGATCGTTGGCGGATTCGACCCAGCTCTTGAGGTTCGGGTCGTGGGTTTCGTTAATTTTGTACATAATCGGAACGCGGACGCCCTCGTCCGCAATGCCGCCTGCGGCAAATAAACTTGATAAACCTTCAACACTATTTGCGAGCGATGCTCGCAGTGCGGACGAGGGCGTCCGCGTTCCGCCTACAGGATCCCCAGGTTTTGCAAATCGGCGATCGGCTCGTCGAATGAGCAAGAGCCGAAGGACTGGATTCCGTTTTTGCGCAGAGCCTCGATCTGCCAGATGTTTAGCGAATACTGCTCGCGCCACGCGGCCGACTGGTCCTCAAAGTGAAACACTTCGCTGAACTCCTCTTCCATCACTTCTTCGAGCAGGTTTTGGCGAAAGCCTTCACGAGCCATGCCGGTCATCAGAAACAAGTTCAGAAAACCGTGCATCGTGCTCTGAACCGAATTCTCCTCATACGTGAGCGGTTTGAAACACCGTATCGGATGATGCAAACCCGCGGTCGCCTTGAACCGAACATTTGCCGCGAGACACCCGCGAACAAATCGAATGATGTCCTTCGAAGTCGGAAAAGCGTGCGGCGTGACGCCGCCTGTGCGAATCTTGGCGCGCCCGCCGGCGAGGCTAACGTCGGCGATCAGGTCGGACAGCTCTTCGCCGAGCGGCAGTTCGAAATACGCGGTGACGCCTTTGGGAAGCTGCTCGATCGTGTTTTTGATCTTGGACGTGGAATTAGCGCGAACTTCGACCGAGTCGATGATCACGCCGTGCGACGCAGCCGTAAATTGTTCAATGCGGCGGATCGTATCGCCGATGTCTTCGCCGGCGATGACGCTGAGGTGCCATTCGCTATCGGCGTCACGCGATACGAAGTCGCTTGCGCTCTCGTAAAATTCATCAAGCCGGGCCGCTGTCACGACAAAGCGGCCGAGCATCCAACTGTAATTGCTGTTGCGGTAAGTCGCGTAATTTATCACCGCGTCGGCCATCGACACAGCCGACGGCGGAAACAGCCCGGCGTAGTCAATCGACTCGGCGAGCAACGTGCGCACCGAACGCAGAATCTCGACATTGGTTACAGTTGTCGTCATTGCATCAACTCTTGATGATAAAAACATTGCGCGGAATTTACAAATACATCGCTTTTGATGTATCTTGAGGTGAAATTCGGCAGTAGTAGATTTTAGTTGATGCGCGTTTTAGGAATTGATCCCGGCAGCGAAACGCTTGGTTGGGGCGTCGTCGACGGCAATGGAACACGATACGCGCTCGTCGGATTTGGCACCGTTAAGTCGAATCCGCGTGAAGCGTTTTCAAAGCGTCTGCTGAACATCTACGAAGGCATTGCCGAGGTAATGGCTACGCATTCGCCCGACGTCGTGTCGGTCGAAGACACGTTTTATGCAGTAAATGTCGGCGTCGCACTAAAGCTCGGCCAGGTTCGCGGGACAATGCTGCTGCTCGCCGAGCAACGCGGAATCGAGATCGCCGAATACGCGCCGCGGCTTATAAAACAGACGGTCACCGGCTACGGCAACGCGGAAAAGCAGCAAGTTGGTCAGATGGTAAAAGCTCTCCTCGCACTAAAAGAAGTGCCGAGGCCGCACGACGCGGCAGACGCATTGGCGATCGCGATCTGTCATTTTCATCACGTACGTATGAAGGAAAAAATAAAACGAATAGGAAAATAAAATAAAATCATGAAAACTCTCATCCCCACACTTTTTCTAATATGCTCGATGCTCTCACTAAGTGTTCAGGCACAACGACAACAGCAACTTCCACGTAATAGAATCGGTACTACTAAATCAACCGAGATCGGCAAGACAGTGATCGTCGTGGACGACACTTTGTCCGTGCTTCGGACGAGGCCGAGTCTTTTTGCGGATGCAATTCAACGAATGCGCCGGGGTCGCAAGATTCAAATACTCGGCGTAACCGAAGCCGACGGTGTGAAGTTTTATAAAGTGACTGCGCCGCCGAGAAATTACGGCTGGGTCCAAACCGATGCTGTATTCGGTAAGTTTCGAGCAGGCGACGAAGAGCGACTCGCACGGCTCGTTCAGGCGCTCGACGGGTTTGATCAAATCGAGGCGGCTGTCGAATTTTTCAGGCTTTACCCGGCATCGAAATTTAAGCCGTCGATTCTGCTGCTTTTCGGTGATGTGCTCGAGGAAGTCGCCGTCCAGTTGTCGCGCCAAGCCGGCTCGCGCCTGAGCCGCAAGGAGATGGCCGCCACGCAGGCGCCGATGCACAGTTACTATCTCAACTTCAATATGCTCGACCGGTATCGCAAACTCGGCGTTGTATTTCTGTTCAACCCGGCGACCCGGCAATATCACTACAGCGGCGCCAGCTGGAAAGAGATCGCCACGAAGTTCGCGGCCTCGGCCGAAGCCGTCGAAGCAAGAAAACGACTCGACGCTCTAAAAGCGAAGATGGAAAAAACGGCTGCGAAGTAATTGTCTGTTCCGTGCCGAAGATCATTCCTGCGGGCCCGACATTCAAGGATCACACATTGATCAAACACGCTTCTTTGCACGGCGCTTGACAGGGGTTTTTGCAGGTGGTTTTTCGAGACGCTCGAGTTCGGTTCGCGCTTTGTAGTTGTTGGCGTCGAACTCCATCACCTTCTTCAGATCGGCGATGGGCTCCATGAATACTAGAGTTTCTCGACGCTCTCATCCTGAGAGAGCAATCTTAGCCATTCGCCCTTTGTCGTGTCGCGGTAGAGCCGGATGCGAAGCGTGCGCGCCAAGCGCTCTTTGCCACCCACATCGTTCGTTCGCTCGGTGTAAACGGCGCGAACGTTGAACGACACGGAGTTTGGCGTGTGCCATTCGAACTTTGGCTCGGCGGCGAGGCCGATCGATTCGAGCTTGCCGACGCTGCGGTTGAAATAGTAATTGCCCATAAACTGCTCGACGCCGAATTTTGAGATCAGCGCCTGCACGTCGGCGGCGGTCGGATCGGGAATGCCTTCGTAGCTGTTCGAGGTTGTGAATGTGCGCCACTTGACGTACTTACCGCCCATCGTATCGTAAACGATGTAACCTTTTACGATCACGAATACCTCGGGTTCGTCGGTTTTGAGCTTTGACGTAAAGTGTCGCGACCACGCCCACTTTTTATAAGTCGAGAACCACTCGATCTTGCCGGGCTTGCCGAGCGTGACTTTTACGGTGCGCGGCGCGGTGAGGTCCTTGATGACCTGCGCGTCCGTCGGCTGCGCCGTCACATTGCCGGACATCAGAGTAAACATCGAGAAAATACAAGTCGCGGTCACGAAAAAGATGTTACGTGTTAATTTCATTTCCACCTCCTATCAACACATGCTAATTTGTTTGGATACGCCGAATTATATTCCTTTATTTTGCCAAGTCAATAGTTTACGAGCACTTTGCACAAGTTTGTTATTGTCTTAAAAGTATGGTAAAAATCAGTTTTAGTTGAACTAATTTTTCGCACCCGAGTTAGCGCGTTTTATGATGTCCGGTTTATCAAAACTGGCTCTTTGCATTACAGCCTCGATGGCTTTCGGGCTGGTGCAAGTTGCGGCGCAAAGTTCGGGCAAACTCACCGGAAAAGTCACAGACACGACAGGCAAACCTCTCGCCGGCGTGACAGTCATCATTACTAATCAAACAAGTTCGCAACAAACAGTTCGACGCACGCGCAGTGACGGCAGTTACTCAGCGAGTTTGCGGGCCGGCGCGTATTCCGTTTCGCTCGCGGCGCCGTACGAAGCTCGCTTTGACCGTGGAAAGGCGGCCGATTACGGGGTGTTCTCAAATGTGATCTGCGACGAGACAAAGAAAAAATGTGCGACGCTCGAGAACGTCATCATCGACGGCGGCGAGCGAAAAATTGATTTCACCGCTGTCGATGAAAGCAAAGCAATCGCGACCGGCGATGCAAAACCTGCGGCGCCGACGCTGCCCGACCGCCGCGAAGCGCGTGATCGTTGGCGATTTGAGTTTCCCGAATACGATCGCTACGGCGACAAAGGCGCACGCGGCCGCGATATTCCCTTTAAGCGAGGGCGCTGGTGGAATCCGTACGATCAAAATGTATTGAAGGGCGACCGCCCGGTCATCGGTAACGATATTTTTGTGATCTTGTCGGCGGTTTCGACCACCGGCGTCGAGCTTCGCCGCACGCCGTCGGGCAATAACGTCTCGACCGCCGACCCGAACAGTAATAACTTTTTTGGCCGTCCTGAGAGTTTTTCGTTCAGCCAGACGCTGCAGGTTTCGTTCGAGCTGTTTAAGGGACAGACTGTATTTCGTCCGCGCACCTGGGCGATAAAGATCTCGCCGACCTTCAGCATTCCAAATTATCTGAACGCGCGCGAGAACGGCATCGTCAATGTCGACGTGCGTCGCGGAACGACGCGAACGGACACCCACGTCTCGCTCGAAGAGGCGTTTGGCGAGGTGAAACTGTTCGACACGAACGACAATTACGATTTCGTTTCGGTGCGCGCCGGCATTCAGCCTTTTACGGCCGATTTTCGCGGCTTTTTGTATTCGGACAATAACCTTGGGCTTCGCACCTTTGGCGCGTTTGCGAATAACAAAATTCAATTTAACCTTGCGTGGTTTCACCAACTTGAGAAAGACACGAACAGCAATCTCAACGCGTTCGAGACTCGCAACCAAAACGTTTACATAGCAAATTTTTTCCGTCAGGACTTTTTGACGAAAGGCTACACCGTCCAACTCGTCGGCGCTTTTAATGACGATCGCGGGCGTACACATTACGACAAGAACGGCTTTATTGTGCGCCCCGCACTGGTCGGTTCCGCTCGTGAGCACAAAGTACAGGCCGGTTACGTCGGCTTTAACGGTGACGGCCACATCGGGCTTTTGAATCTCTCGAATCATTACTATTTTGCGTTCGGCCGCGATCACTTTAATCCGATCGCGGGACGGCCGACGAATATCCGCGCACACATGGCCGCCGTCGAAGCCTCGCTCGATCGCGACTGGCTGCGTTTTCGCACATCGTTCTTTTTTGCATCGGGCGACAGCGATCCGACTGACAATAAAGCTACAGGTT
>JANOGL010000367.1:0-4024 GCA_031405985.1 Acidobacteriota bacterium
CCTTTCTGCACTTTCAGCCCCTTCTTACGACAGAATTCCAACGCGTCGTCTGAAACATCGACTCCCTCGGCTTCGCCGTACTGCGAGAGCATTTCGAGATTCGCACCGGTGCCACAGCCAACATCAAGAATGCGGAATGCGGAATGCGGAATGCGGATTTTTTCAACGATTGTTTTGAGAAAACTTTCCAAAATGGCGCGGCGGCCGACAAACCACCAATGCGAGCCCTCGACCTCGTCCATGATGGCGTATGTGTGCTGCTGCATTTCCTGTCGCAACGTCGCGTTCATAAGAGTATTTTCCCACGAAACACACGAAAAGCACGAAACCAAAGCGACTTCCTAATATTTTCGTGCCGTTCGTGTGTTTCGTGGGCTAAATCCGTAGGCCCATCATCTCGCTCGCCAGCGCACCTTGATTGCCGTCAACAGTCAGCCCGTAACTCTCGTTCAGACGGCGACGGATGCCGTCGTCGCTGACTTCGCATTGGCCGGTCTGTGTGTTGCAAAGGATCATTAGCTGTAGCCCTTCATCGAGATACTCGGGCTTTTCTATACAAAGCATGTAGTCGCCGGCGGTTTTGTGAGCTTCCCATTCGAGCTCATAAAGCGTCGGGTTAAAGACACTCAACGGATTTACGTCGTCGTTCGAAAGACTCTCTAAGGTGAGCGCAAAAT
The DNA here is from genome assembly GCA_031405985.1 of Acidobacteriota bacterium. Taxonomy (GTDB): domain Bacteria; phylum Acidobacteriota; class Blastocatellia; order Pyrinomonadales; family Pyrinomonadaceae; genus OLB17. The sequence goes on from JANOGL010000367.1 coordinate 678, forward strand.
CGTACGCGTGACGGCCTTCGTGGACAAACGTTCCCTCGCAGCCGCGTTGGCCGCCGGTGTCGATCGTCTCTTCGGCGATCGCGATGTAAATCTCACCGAGAGCTTCGCGCAAACTCAGCCGTTCAGTCGCAAGTCTGTAGTTCGTCTTGATCGAATTTATCACGCTGGTAATGCCCGACGCGTTGATCTTTTTCACCGGCTCGACGCGCACGAGCATCTGCGACTCGATGATCTCGTTCATCATCTCGCGATGAAAATCGTTTCCCTTTTCGATAATCGTCCCAAACGCGTCGTCTATCGATTGGCGATATTTTTTGTCGATTCCTTTGCCAAATCTCATAGTTGAAGACTATTTCAAGTAATATTCAAACAGGATAGACAGGATGAACAAGATGCGAGTAGAGAGGTCGCATCGTGCCTATCCTGTACATCCTGTTTGAATCAAACCTGCCCAAATCCGCACCAGCTATTCTCATTATGCCACGTGATCTCGGCGTCATCAGCGGCGATCTCGCGCCACCAGTTTTCGAAATCGGCTTTCGAAATATAGAACGCAGTCGGTGCGACTAAATGATCGAAGACAATATTGTGCTGCTCGCGCCAGCCGAAGGTGCCGAGATGATTTAGATATTCGTTGTAAAAAAGTTTGTCGGCGAGGGCCGGCGCGACTGAGTTTAGCGGGCGATAGACGAGCTTTGTCGTCAAAAACAGACCGAGTGTCGGCAGTTTTGAGAGTTGGTAAAGAACAGGCTGCGAGATCTGCGAAGTAAAACCCGCTCGCACGGGATCGACATATCGCGTGATCCATTCGTTATTTTCTGCACCGTAAACCCACGCCGAAATATGGCCGCCGCTTTTCACTTTACTTGCGAGCGAAACGAACGCGGCCTTAGGATCCGGCGTGTGATGCAGCACACCTACGCTGAACGCATAATCGAAAACTTTCTTTAGCGGCAATTTAAAAATGTCGCACTGCACAATGTGCGCGTTTGGAGACGCGCGAGTTAATGCAAACGCCGACTCGACGCCGTCACCGAGATCGATGCCAACGACATCTTTTGCTCCCCACTCGGCCGCGAGTTTTGTGTGACGGCCTTTGCCGCAACCGCCTTCGAGCACGACTTTGTCTTTGAAGAATTCAGGTTTCACGGGCTGCAGCCAGCCGAGGAACTGATCGTTGTACTTCGGGTCTTCCTGCGTGAAATTTGTCCATTGCCAGCCAAAGTTCTCCGCCGTCGCAGCTTTGCCTTCCTCAACTTTTGCGAGGTCCGCGAAGCGCGGCACTCCGCGAACAACCTTGTATTCGCGGTCGCACTTTTTGCACGTCAGCACGCCTTCGATGATCTCTTTGTCGTCGTACTGCGAAGCGTACGCGAGCAAAATATCACCGCCGCAGACCGGGCACGCCAATAAACCTAGTAATCTCTCTTTCATAAGAAATTAGCCACGAATGTCACGAATCGCACGAATCATGAAGAAACTCCATTCGTGATATTCGTGTCATTCGTGGCTAATTAATCCTCTTTTTAAATTCCTCGTAATCAGAATACGGAAATGCCTGGCGCCAGTTGAACTCGAATTCGTCCGTGTCGCGATCCGTGTAAAGCTGTTCGAACGTCTCGTCAAACGCCGCACAAACATCATGGACGCGTCCTTTGTGCGAAAACACAAGCTCGCGTTCTGCCGAATCTCGCACGTCAGTTGGATATTGGTAAATTTCGAGCGTTACGTCGTCGCCGCCGCGGACAAATCTGAAATCAAACTCCTCAGGATCACGGTTCCATTTGAGCAGATATTCGTTGTCGGTCGAATTGGCATCAGCGAGTTTCGTCAAAATCTGCATTAGCTCGGGCAAAGCCGCACCATGCGGCGCGTGCGCCGTCGTCGTGTGAAATTTGCCGCCAGCGTCCTTAAATCCAATCGACATCCAGCCGCATTGCGGTGAGTTGAAACTGACTTCGAGCATAGAAAGTAAATGGTAAATGGTAAATGGTAAATAGTAAATAGTCGTCGAATGCACTGCGATGACGAGCAGTTTTTACTATTCACGATTTACGATTTACTATTTACTACGTGAAGCAGTATCACGATCTGTTAAAGCACATTCTCGACAACGGCACTCGGCACGAAGATCGTACGGGCGTTGGGACGATCTCGACGTTTGGGTATCAGACTCGGTTCAACTTACGCGAGGGCTTTCCGATCGTGACGACAAAGCGTGTGCCGTTTCGCTGGGTCGCTGAGGACTTATTTTGGTTTCTGAGCGGTTCGACTGATGAGCGCGACCTGAACGCTCGCGGCGTTGATATTTGGGCCGAATGGGCGACTGAGGAACAGACCGCACGGTTTGACCGTAAAACCGGCGATCTCGGGCCGGTTTACGGCTATCTATGGCGTTCGTTCGGCGGCGATTATCCTGGACGCAACGGCGTCGATCAGATCGCGAGATTAGTCAAAGAGATCGAGACAAATCCGAATTCACGACGCCTGATCGTCACCGGCTGGAACCCCGAAACGTGCGACAACGTTGCTCTGCCGCCGTGCCACACGCTTTGCCAATTTAAGGTCAAGAGGGCCGATCAAATGCGGATTACGGAACGCGGAGTGCGGAATTCTGAAGATCAAACAATTCCGCATTCCGAATTCCGCACTCCGCATTCCCGCGGCACGCTGCATTGCCAGCTTTACCAGCGCTCGGCCGACGCCTTTCTCGGCGTGCCGTTTAACATCTCAAGCTACGCGTTGCTCACGCACATGATCGCGCACGTGTGCGACCTCGAGGTCGGCGAATTCATCCACACATTCGGCGATCTGCACATCTATTCGAATCACGTCGAACAAGTCAACGAACTTCTTGTCAGAGAGCCGCTGCCGCTGCCAAAACTTGAATTTGTAAATGCTGAAAATCTAAAAAGCCTCGACGGACTGCTGAATTTCAAATACGAAAACCTCAACCTCGTCGGCTATCAATCCTACGGCAAGATCGCCGCACCGGTCGCTGTGTAATTATTTTAGGTTCGGCGGGTGAGCGGTTTTTGTGCGCAACGTGATGCCTTCGCTCCCCAAGAGAAAGATCCTTCGCGCGTCGTAAGACGAAGTGTTTGTCGGCTGATAGGCGAGCAGGTAGCGGTTGCGACGGAGTTCGTCGCATATCGTTTTGGCAGCGGTTTGGGCTTCGTCAAAAGGGAAGACGCGGCCGCCGGTTTCCTGGGCGAGTCGCATCATCACGGCACCGGCTTTTGGCTGGTCGCGACGAAATGCACCGCCGGTGCGGTCGGGTAATTGCACTCCGTAAACCGTGATGTTATACGTTTGCAACTCGTTTAGAATCAGATCGAACGACGTTT
>JANOGL010000356.1:0-13739 GCA_031405985.1 Acidobacteriota bacterium
GCATCGGCGATCATGTCGGCGATCTTTTCGGCCGCCGGCTCGTCCTCAAGATAAGCCATGATCGCCCACGAATCGAGAACTATTGTCTTGCGGTGATTCATTTCTTACCGATGTTGTCGAATTTATGATCTTCGCGCTCACGGTCGCGGGCACGCGAAGCCTCAAGCTCTTTAACAAGCCCGGAGCCTTTGAACATACCGCGAAGACTGTGTATGTATTCGCGCGTGATCGGCGTGAGGATTATCTGCGAAGTGTCTTCGTCAACTTCGACCTGAATGCGCGTGCCGGTCTTTATGCCGAGCTTTCGGCGAACTGACGAAGGTATTACAACCTGTCCTTTTATTGTAGCCGTAGTTTCCATTCGTATTGCCATAGTGTGTTTGTAGCACAATATACAAATGTAAGTCAATAGTAATTTATCTTACTTTTTATTTATCTGACACTTTAATATTATGTTTCGTCATTTGACATTTTATTGAATTAGAATCATTATAAGTCTAAATTTAAATGAATCACGTAGTCGAAGACATCGAAAATCTGGGATTGACGAAGCAGCGTCAGGCGGTGTTGCGTGTGATTCGCGAGTCGGAGAAGCATCTGACGGCGAACGAGATTTTTGAGCATGCGCGCCTTGTGCTGCCGGGGATCTCGTTTGCGACGGTTTATAATTCGCTGCGTTATTTAAAGCAGGAAGGGCTGATCGGCGAGATTCAGTTTGGGCCGGCGGCGAACCGTTATGACCGCAATTTGTCGCAGCACGATCACGCGATCTGCAACGGGTGCGGCAAGATCGTCGATATGGAACTGGATGTTCCGACGACGCTTTTGAACGCGGCGGCTGAGCACTCGAACTTCCAAGCCGAGTCGATCGAGCTGACTTTGCGCGGGCTTTGTTCTGAATGCAAAGTTGTCGATGTGCAAAGTAAGTTAACCGCAGATGAAGCAGATAAAGCAGATGAAAAAAAATAAATCAGTTCTAATCTGTGTTTTCTGCGTCATCTGCGGTTGAGATCGTAGCGGCGACGCGTCACGGCAGAAATAAAATTACCAATATCTAGGGAGAAATAATAATGAGTGAAACACAAACAAATGGAAACGGAAGCAAGTGCCCGTTTACGAGCGGGGCGATCAGCCACACGGTGAATACACAGAGGTCGAATCGCGATTGGTGGCCGAATGCGCTGGATTTGAAGACACTTCGTCAAAATTCTGAGCTGGCCGATCCGATGGACGCCGGGTTTGACTACGCGGCGGAATTCAAAGGTCTCGATCTCGCGGCGGTGAAGAAAGACCTTACAGACTTAATGACCGACTCGCAGGAATGGTGGCCGGCGGACTATGGTCATTACGGGCCTTTCTTTATTCGTATGACCTGGCACGCGGCTGGCACATATCGCGTTGCGGATGGCCGCGGCGGCGCGGGCGCCGGCGAGCAGCGATTTGCTCCGACCGACAGTTGGCCCGACAACGGCAACCTCGACAAAGCTCGTCGTCTGCTTTGGCCGATCAAACAAAAGTATGGCCGCAAGCTTTCGTGGGCAGACTTACTTGTGTTAACCGGCAACGTCGCTCTCGAATCGATGGGCTTTAAGACGTTTGGCTTTGGTGGCGGACGCGCAGACGTTTGGCAGGCGCAGGAAGACGTCTATTGGGGGTCCGAGGGCGAATGGCTCGCGACCAGCGACAAGGAAAACAGTCGCTACAGCGGTGATCGCGAACTTGAGAATCCGCTTGCCGCCGTTCAGATGGGTCTCATTTACGTAAATCCGCAGGGCCCGGACGGCAACCCTGATCCGCTTCTCTCGGCCCGTGATATTCGCGAAACGTTTGCACGCATGGCGATGAACGACGAAGAGACCGTCGCGCTTACGGCCGGCGGACACACGTTCGGCAAGGCGCACGGTGCGGGCGACGCTGCGTTGGTCGGAGTCGATCCCGAAGGCGGTTCGATTGAGTTACAGGGCTTTGGCTGGATGAGCACTCACGGCACCGGCATCGCCGCTGACTCGATTACGAGCGGTCTCGAAGGAGCCTGGACGGCGACGCCGATCCAGTGGGACAACAGCTATTTTGAAACTCTGTTCGGCAACGAATGGGAACTTGGCAAGAGTCCGGCCGGAGCGCACCAATGGCATCCGAAGGGCGTCGAACCGACGGTTCCCGATGCTTTTGACCCAAATAAAAAACACTTGCCGATGATGACGACCGCCGACATGGCGATGCGTATGGATCCTGCGTATGAAAAGATATCGCGGCGGTTTATGGAGAATCCCGCTGAGTTTGCCGACGCCTTTGCGCGTGCGTGGTTTAAGCTTACGCATCGCGACATGGGGCCGAAGGGTCGCTATCTCGGGCCCGAAGTTCCTGCTGAAGATTTGATCTGGCAAGATCCGGTTCCGGCCGGCTCGCCGCTTATCGAGGCAGATGTCGCGGCGCTGAAAGCAAAGATTCTCGATTCGGGTTTGACGGTTTCGCAGCTGGTTTCGACGGCGTGGGCTTCGGCGTCGACGTTTCGCGGTTCGGACAATCGCGGCGGCGCAAACGGAGCGCGCGTGTCGCTCGAGCCACAGAGAAACTGGGAAGTCAACAACCCGGCCGAGCTTGCGAAAGTTTTAGAAACTCTCGAAGGCATCCAAAGAGATTTCGGCAAGCCGGTTTCGCTCGCCGATATGATCGTGCTCGGTGGATGCGGAGCGATCGAACAGGCGATCAAGGCCGGCGGCGGCGACGTGCCGTTCCCGTTTAAGTCGGGTCGGGGCGACGCTTCGCAAGAGCAGACCGAGGTCGATTCGTTCAAGTTTCTCGAACCGCAGGCGGACGGTTTCCGCAATTACAAACGCGGCCTTCACACAACGCCGACCGAAGAAATGCTCGTCGATAAAGCGCAGCTTCTCACGCTAACGGCGCCGGAGATGACCGTGCTCGTCGGCGGACTCCGCGTTCTCGGAGCAAACTACGACGGCTCGAAGCACGGTGTTTTTACTGATAAACCGGGTGTGCTGACGAACGACTTTTTCGTAAACCTTCTCGATATGAGCACGAAGTGGGAAGCGACCGACGACAAGGGCGAGATATTTAACGGTAAAGACCGCAAAACCGGCGAGACAAAATGGACAGCGACGCGTGCCGACCTCATCTTTGGCTCGAACTCTGAGCTTCGCGCACTCGCCGAGGTTTACGGCTGCGACGACGCTAAAGAGAAGTTCATTAACGACTTTGTCGCGGCGTGGGATAAGGTGATGAATCTTGATCGTTTTGATCTGCAGTAATTTGGCGCCTTATTTGTTAGTCAAAAGCCTCGCCGAGGAATCGGCGGGGTTTTTTTATTAACGGACTGTTGCACACAAGGACGCAAGCAATGAAAGAAGTTCCGTGGCCGATATTGTGCACTCATGCACGATATGGGCCACTTTTCGTCACAAAACCCAGCAAAAACATGGGTTTAGCTCGCGGAACGGCACTTGCCACTATTATTCGCGTATCTGATCTTTTACGGTCTTTATATATTTGAAAGGGGGAATAACCATGCGAACAAAGCAATTTTATTTAGCAATTATACTTGGAGTGACTTTTGTATGCGGCGGTTCCGCGTTTGCACAGGGCAAGCACGGCGGCGGCAAAGGGAAGGGAAATGGCGGCGGTGGTGAAATGCGTGTCGAGCGCGGCAACGGCGGTGACAAGGGCCGCGGTCGCGAGATGCGCGTCGAGAACGGCAACCAAAATTGGCGCGGCGATGAAGGCGATCGAGGCGGTGGTAACGGCAACGGGAAAATTCGCGGCGGAGAACGTGAATCTCGTGGGAACCGTGATTCGCGCGTCGAACGGCAGCCGCAAATCGACTGGGACGCTCGTCGGCAGCAGCAGCAAAACGAGTGGAACACGCGTCGTCAACAGCAGATAAACGAATGGAACGCGCAGCGTCAGCGTCAGACCGATAACGAACGCGGCCGTCGTCAGCAGGACGTTAACGCCTGGAACGACCGGCGCCAGCGACAGATCAACGAGGATAACGAGCGTTTCGAGCGGCAGCGTGATAAGCACAACCGCAAAAAAGATAAACGGAATGATAAATGGAACGAACGCGACGAACAGGTTTTCAGCGACCGCGGTGGCTTCCCGATATTTTCCGACCGCGACAAACCGCGCAAGAATCGTAAACACGATCGCGACGATAATAAACGCTTTGATCGCGGGCGGCTTTGGCAGGGCTGGGACAACTTCCCGCGTGGCCACGCTTATGGCCGCAGAGGAATCTGGCCGGGCGAATTTCGCGGCTGGCGCGATCCTGATAAACAGGAGCGTCGCGCGATGCGCGAGTTAAGAAAGCGCGGCGATTACCGCGAGGACTATTACTATCGCCGCGATCGCGATCGCGACCGCGTCTCGAACACATGGGATCACCGTGAGTATGATCGTGACGATTATTATGACGACCGGTATTCGCGGGATGACAACGGGTATGAGCGCGAAGATTTCTTCAGATCTATTTTGTCGAACTTCTTCGGCGGCGGATTGGATAACGGACAGAACGTGTATGCGACGAATTACTATCCGCAGCGCGCATATGTAAATTATGCGCCGGCATATTACGATTATCAGCCGAGCTATGCTGCGGTACCGCAGTATTATTCGCAGTCTTATTACCCGTCATACAACGATGCGTATTATGGCGACGCGGATTATGGCTCGGCGTTCGGTTCGGACTTATTCGGCGGCGGTAATTCGTTATCGTCAGGACTTTTTAGTATTGTCGGACAGTTGCTGAGCGGACTGCTCGGACAAGGTTATTTGCAGGGACTGAACGACGGTGACTTTGCTCGCGACAATCGTCTTAGTAACGACGCGTATTACAATCCGTATGCGGTTGACCAAACATATTCTGCTTCATATGCGACGAGCCTCGATCAGCAGCGCAGCCTTCTGCGTCAGGGTTACGAACTAGGCTACCGCGATGCGTTGGGAAATCGTGATCCGTTTGAAACCGAGAATTTTGGCGGCAATTTCGGCGGGCTCGACATTGTCAGTTCGTTTCTCGGTAACGGATTGAGATTCAACTAACGATCTTTACCCTTTATGTCTGTTACGGCCGGTGGATTTTGTCTATCGGCCATTTTTGTTCGTCTCAATCTCATATTTATACGAAATACTGAGATTGACTTGAGGCCGCGTTAGGCGGACAATCAGATTTGAAATCAACGCCTTTCGCAGGGGAAGCGGGTGAAAATCCCGCACGATCGCGTCACCGTTAAAGTCGGGCAGCCTGTCGAGAGCGTAAATGCACTGTAGATGTTTCGCGCCAAAGCATCACCGGCAAACACGGTAGTCTTACGCCCTGTTTTTCGCTTGTATGACGCGAAAAGCAGGGCGTTCGTCGTTTAACTCAAAATGCAGAGTGCAAAATGCAAAAATAGAAAAGTGCGATGCAGCGTGATCTTTGTCATGATCGCGACATTATTTGCATGTCAAAGTCGAGAGCCAGCCGGCCCCAGTGTCGCTGATACGACAAGGACCGTACCAATGCGTATCGTCAGAGATGACCTCGATCGGGAGATTCTGGTTCCTACAAAAATCACGCGTGTCGTCTCGACGGCGCCGAGCGTGACCGAGATGATCTTTGCCGCAGGCGGCGGCGACCGGCTCGTCGGTGTCACTACATTTTGCAATTTTCCGGAAGAAGCAAAATCGATCGCAAAGATCGGCGACACGATGAACCCGAACATGGAATCGATCGTCGCGCTTAAACCCGACATAGTGTTTGTCTCGACCGCATCGCAGATCGAGGCGTTTACAAAAACACTTGAACAAAACGGCATCGCGGTCTATGTCATGGATCCGGCTTATATAGAAGGAGTTTTTAAGAATTTGAATGAACTTGGAACTATTTTTGACACGATCGAACCTACACAAAAACTCGCGTGGAGTCTGCTAGAACGGGAAGTTGAGATCGGCCTGCGTCAAGGTCGGCACGAAACCGACGCTGAGTTTGAACGGCGGGCCGTTCCGGTTTTTGTCCAAATCTCTAAAGAACCTCTTTTCACTGTTGGAAAAAGCTCGTTTGTGAGAGAACTCATCCGAGGTGCCGGCGGCAAATTGGTTACGGACAACATCGAAACTGCTTTTCCAAAACTCAGCAAAGAAACGGCGCTTGCATTACAGCCCGAAGTCATTATTTTGTCGGCAAGCGATGACAATCGCGAACCGAACGAGGTTTTTAAGAATTCACCGGCGGTTAAAAACGGGCGCGTTTACAGCATCGACGCCGATATTTTGTCGCGTCCCGGGCCGCGTCTCGTTGATGCATTGGAACAAATTGCAAAGTTGCTGCATCCGGAACGGTTTGAACTGCAGAGACGCGGAGACACAGAGAAGAACGATAAATGAACGAGAGCCGCGTAAATCTGAGATACAAAACGAAATCGCTCTCAGCGTCTCTGCGTCTCGGCGGTTTGTTGGTTTTCGCGCTTCTGATCGTTGTTGCCATCGCAGCAATGTTGGGAGCCGAACGAGTCTCGCTTTTCTCAATGACCGAGCAGCAAAGTTCGATACTTTTTGATATTCGTCTGCCGCGTGTTTTGCTCGGCGCGTGCGTCGGTGCGAGTCTCGCGGTCGCCGGTGCGGGTTTGCAATCTCTTCTCAGAAATCCGTTGGCCGAACCGTATCTGCTTGGCGTGTCGAACGGCGCGGCGCTGGGAACGCTCATCGCGTTTTTGGTTTTTCAGCAGTTTGAGTTTGCACGTCCTGTTTTGGCGTTTGCAGGCGCGGCGTTTGCGAGCATCGTCGTTTATCAAATGGCGCGCAGCCGCGCGGGCATGAACGTCGAACGCCTTGTTTTATCGGGTGTTATTGTGACGACGTTTCTTTCGTCGGTGATCGTTATGCTGACCGTTTTGCTCGATGCGGCGCGGCTTCGCAGCTTTACGTTTTGGCTGCTCGGCGATCTTTCGCAAGCGAGTGTGAATGGAGTTTATCTGAGTTTTGCGGCGGTGATCGTCGGCACGATCGTGATCGCGTCGCAGGCACGGGCACTCAATCTGATGATGATCGGCGAACGCGATGCGCTCGATTTCGGCGTCGAGGTTTCACGAGTTAGATTATTGGTTTTTGGCGCGGCAAGTTTAGTTGTCGGCGCGGCGGTCGCAGCGAGCGGCTCGGTCGGTTACGTCGGTCTGATCGTGCCGCACCTAATTCGCATGACTGTCGGCAGCGACAATCGACTCGTCGTACCGTTCTCTGCGATCGCCGGTGCGATCTTTGTTGTGCTCGCCGACACGGTTGCACGAACTGCGATCGCTCCGCGTGAATTACCGGTCGGAGCGGTCACGGCTCTGATCGGCGCACCGATGTTTATTTATTTGTTAAGAAAAGGTTAGCCACGAATGACACGAATCACACAAATAATTTTCTCAAGCTTTGCCTTAATTAGTGACATTAGTGTAATTCGTGGCTAAAAAATGCTTGAAGTTCGAAACATCTCAGTAAGTTACGGCGAGCGGGCGGTTTTGCGTGACGTGTCGTTCGAATTGCGCGAAGGCCAAACAATCGCCTTACTCGGTGCAAACGGCGCGGGCAAAACGACTTTGATAAAAGCACTGAATAGATCGGTCGAGGTTTCAGGTGGTGTGATTGAGTTAGGCGGGCGGCCACTGAACGAATTTTCGCGGCGTGAACTTGCGCGTAACATCGCAGTTGTTGCACAAGAAAACGAAACTCGGTTTCCCGTGACGGTTTTGGAGTTTGTGCTGGCCGGACGTTTTGCTCAAGGCGGTGCGTTTGGGTGGAAAACTGACGAGGACATCGCGCTCGCAAGACAGGCTTTGACCGATTGCGATCTTGACGGTTACCAATCGCGTTTGATGAACGAGCTTTCGGGTGGCGAGCGGCAGCGCGTTGTGCTCGCGAGAGCGATTGCCACGAATGCACGTATTTTATTGCTCGACGAGCCGACGGCGAACCTCGATTTGGCGCATCAGGCGATGATGTTTCGCCTCGTTCGACGGCGTTGCGAGCATGGAGCTGCTGCCGTCGTGATAACGCACGATCTCAATCTCGCCGCCGAATTTGCGGACGAAATTATTACGGTCAAAGAAGGGCGAATCGCCGCAAAAGGCGCACCGGAAAAAGTCTTGACTGCTGAAAATGTGAGAGATGTTTTCGGCGTCGAAGTAATGCTGGATGAAAATCCACGAAGTGGAAACGTTCGAGTGACGAATGTTTTTTAGGAGGTTAGCCACTAATTACACGAATGGCACTAATTTGTAATTTCTATTTGTGGTCATTCGTGAAAATTCGTGGCTAAGAATTGGCAGACGCTGCGAAGGAAGTCCGGTGAAAGGCCGGCACTGCCCACGCAACCGTGTTCCGAATGAGGAATGCAGAATTCGGAATGGGGAATGAAGAAAATTCTACATTCCGCACTCCGCACTCCGCATTCGTGAGAGTCGGGAACTTTGCTCGTTTGCCGGGGCTTTAACCATTCTGCGTGTGGGCAGAAGAGGAGCAAAAATGAAAATCGCTTTTTTATTAGTCAGCATATTGTGTCTGGCGAGTGTGGCATTTAGCCAACAGGCAACGATTAAGGGAAAGGTCACTTCGTTCGGCATGCCTGTTAGTGGTGTTACCGTATTGGCGTCAAAGGATGGTGCCGAGTATTCGGACATCACCGATCTTCGGGGTGAATACAACATTCTCGTTGCATCACCCGGAGAATATCGTCTAATCGTCAAAAAGGACAACGTTCAGTTTTCTATCGGAACGACTACTGCGGTGCGTGTGGATGGAAATAGGTCGACAACGTTGCATATCGATCTGCCGGGAATCAGTGAAGTAGTTAATGTAGCGGCAGGTGAGGCGCAGCGAGTCGAGCAGGTTTCAAAAACCGTTGATGTGATCGGCGGGCAAGAGATGCGCGAGCGGGCGGATTTTACATTGATTGATACATTGCGAACGATTCCCGGTTTTCGGGTGCAGCAGCTTGGCGGATTTGGGCGATTGGCGACGATCAAGACTCGCGGGCTTCGCAATTCGGACACGGCGGTGCTGATCGACGGGATTCGCTTTCGGGATCCGGCGGCGATCGCGGGTGATGCGTCGTCGTTTTTGAGTGACTTTACGCTGACGAGTGTAAGTAAGATCGAGGTTTTGCGCGGCTCCGGCTCGTCGCTTTACGGCACCAACGCGATTGGCGGCGTTGTCGATTTTCAAACGCCGACTGCGCGCTCTGGAACGCACGGCCAGATCGCCGGTGCGCTTGGCGGATTAGGACTTGGGCGATTTCGCGGTTTAATTTCGCACGGACTCGATAACGGCAAGTTCGGCATCGGCGGTGGATTTTCGCGCACGGTCTATACAAAAGGAATCGACGGTCAAGACGACGCACACAACACGAATTTTCAGACTCGCGTCGATGCAAATCCGTTTGCGAATACAAATGTATCGGGACGGATATTTTTCTCTGACGCGAAAGTGCGGTTAAACGTAGGTCCCGACACTCGCGGCACATTGCCGACGAATACCGGAACAATCGTCGACCCGATCTCAGGCGTGAACTTCACGCCTGACGCGAATGATCCGGACGCGATTCAGAAGTCGCGATTCTTCAGCGGACAAATTTCGGTCAATCAAATTATCACGAGAGACGTCGTCGTCAGCGGTTATTATCAAGGGCTGAAAACACGGCGACGAAACGACGACGGGCCGCTCGGGCCTGGCTTTCAGAGCGCATACACGAGTTTATTCGACGGGCAGATTCACACGGCGAATGCGCGCTTGACTTGGACGGCTGGCGGTATAAACACACTCACAGCGGGCTACGAATTCGAGCACGAGAAGTTTGGGAACGCCGGCGGCACGCCGTCGGGGACAGGCAATTTTTTTACTCGTGCACGGCAGTTGAGCAACACTTTTTACGCGCAGGATGTTGTGAGTTTATACGACGGGCGTCTGCAGCTTGCGGGCGGGTTTCGCGCTCAAAGATTCAGTCTCGACCGGCCTGAATTCAGCCTGACAAACGCGCCATACAGCAACCTCACATTGAGCAATCCGCCGACGGCGTACACGCTTGACGGAGCAGCTTCGTACTTCATTCGCAAATCGGGAACTAAGTTTCGCGCACATGTCGGCAACGGTTATCGAGTTCCTTCGCTGTATGAGCGTTTCGGGACTTTTTTCTCGACGTTCGGGGCTCCAAGTTTTGTAGCTCTCGGCGACCCATTTCTGAAACCCGAAAAGACGATAGCGTTCGACGCAGGTCTTGAGCAAAACGCGGCGAAAGATCGTGTGCGGTTTTCAGCGACTTACTTTTATACGCGGCTCAATGACATTATCGGATTTGGCAATTCGGTGCCGCCGATAGGTTCGACGACGCGGCCATTCGGCGGTTACGAAAATCAAAAAGGCGGCCTCGCGCGTGGCGGTGAATTCAGTGTCAAAGTAAAACCTAAAGATTGCTTCGAGATATTCGCCTCGCACACATTTACAAACAGCGACCAACGAGCTCCACAGGTTTCGGGCAGCGGTGTGATTCGCTCGCTCGGAATGCCGGATCATCAATTCACGCTGGTTGTGACGCAGCGATTTAAACGTGCATGGGTGAACTTCGACTTTCTTGCAACAAGCAGTTATCTTGCGCCGATATTCAGCAACTCGACGTTCAATACATATATATATAGATTTCGTGGGAATCGTCGCGGCGATCTGACGGCGGGTTATACCTTCGGATTTGAGCGGGATCAGCTGAATCTGCGTATTTACGGCACCGTCGAGAATGTTTTCAATCACGAGTATTACGAGAACGGATTTCGCACGAGCGGGGCTACGGCGAGATTTGGGACGACCTTTAGTTTTTAAACTCGGTCAAATTGATTCTTTTATCGGCTGCCGCCGCGTGATAGTATATGTCCAAAGAGGTAAAAACAATGACACAGAAACTGCTTTTTGTTTTATGTTTCATGACCGCGACGGCCACGATCTGCTCGGCTCAGACTAGAACGCTCACTAACGCCGATCTGGAAAAATATCGGCAAGATCGCGTGAAGGCTGAGACCGATCTTAGTGTCAATTACGCGCGCCTAGGTTTTCCGTCACCTGAAGAGCGCGCACGGCGCGACGCTCAAGCTGCAAAAGAAGCGGAAGAACTGTCTGCTCGTTTGCAAAAAGATGAGTTAGAGCGCGAGCGGCTCGATGCCGAACGTGCCCTCGCAGAAAACCGTGCGACTCAGTCCTATTATCGGCTGCCGCAACGGACTGATAGTTTGCCGCAGTTTTACGACTCCGGCTATACATATTATTGGTGGAACGGGCGACGGTTTCGCACGCCGCGAGTGAATTTTCCGTATCAGCAGCCGGGTTATTTTGCGGGCGGACAATTTTGGCCGACTGGGCCGAGCACGCGACCGCAGCCGCTGATTCGGATAAATCCGCGAAGAAGATAATTCATGAAAGAAGGTTGGGAAGCCGTTATCGGCATGGAAGTTCACGCTCAGCTCGCGACGGAGACTAAGATCTTCTGCAGCTGCGCGGTAGAGACAGGCGGCGAGCCAAATGCGAACACGTGTCCCGTTTGTCTTGGTTTACCGGGCGCGTTGCCGGTGCTGAATAAACGTGTCGTCGATCTCGGGGCGAGAGCCGCGCTTGCACTCGGCCTCGAGATCCAAGAGGCTTCCGTTTTTGCGCGAAAAAATTATTTCTATCCCGACTTACCAAAAGGCTATCAGATCTCGCAATACGACAAGCCGTTCTCGGCGAATGGACATTTGACTATCATGACCGCCGAACGCGACGATCACGGCCACTCAAAAGAGTGGCAGCCGATGAGCGTTCACATAGAGCGGATGCATCTTGAGGAAGACGCTGGTAAAAACGTCCACGAAGGTTTGCCGGACACGGATAAATATTCCTATATCGATCTCAATCGCGCCGGAACGCCGCTTGGCGAGATCGTAACCGCGCCGGATTTTCGCACTTCGTGGCAGGCCTATGATTACGTCAATCACATTCGCCGCGCACTTCAGTGGGTTGGCGCGAGTGACGCCGACATGGAGAAGGGAAACCTTCGTTGCGAAGCGAACGTGTCGGTGCGAAAGGTTGGCGAGACGCAATTTAATAACAAAGTCGAGCTGAAAAATCTAAACTCCGTTCGCTTTATGCAAAAGGCAATCGAGTTTGAGATCGAGCGGCAGATCGCGGCGCACGAGAAGGGCGAAACTGTAAATCAAGAGACGCGCTTGTGGGACGAGAAGAAGAATGAGACTCGCGTTATGCGTTCGAAAGAGGATGCACACGACTATCGGTATTTTCCCGAACCCGATCTGCAGCCGTTGCTCGTGACCCCCGAATTTATTGAGGGCGTAAGATCGCAGATGCCGGAGATGCCCGAAGCGATGCGTGAGCGCTTCATAGAGGTTTACAAACTCGGTTACGCCGACGCCGCGCAGCTCACACATGATCGCGACACGGCTGAGTTTTTCGAAACCGTCGCGAGAATAACCTTAAACCCGAAACTCTCCGCAAATTGGATTCTGGGTGAGCTGACGCGTGAACTTAACAATTCAGGCAAAACAATAAAGGACGCAAAAGTTACCGCCGAAGATCTTGCCGAGTTAATTCAAACCGTCGTTGACGGTAAGGTCAATAATAATCAAGGGAAAGAAGTGCTCGCCGAGATGTTTGCGAGCGGGCGAACGGCCGCCGAAATCATCAGCGAAAAAGGTTTTGAGCAGGTATCCGACACGGGCGCGATCGAAAAGATCGTCGATGACATCATCGCCGCAAACCAAGCAAACGTTGACGCCTATCGCGGCGGCAACGAAAAACTTTTCGGCTTCTTTGTTGGCCAGGTGATGAAAGCTTCTCACGGCAAGGCAAATCCGCAGGTCGTTAATGAAATTCTCAAACAAAAACTGTGAAATTAGACGGTAAAGTAGGGGTCGTAACCGGCGCGACTAAAGGCATTGGGTATGCAATTGCTGAGGCGTTGGTGAAAGCCGGCGCCTCCGTTTTTGTGACTGCCAGAGATCAGAGAGCGGTTTCGGCGGCGGTTGACAGGCTTTCCGAGCACGGCAAAGCGGCGGGCGGCGATTGCGATGTTCGTGACGAAGCGCAGGTGAGATCGATGCTTGCGGATTGCGAGCGCGTTTTTGGCGGGGTCGATATTTTGATAAACAACGCAGGCGTCGGTTTCTTTGGCAAAACTATTGAAGAAATGCCGCCGGATGAGTTTCGTCAGACGGTGGAGACGAATTTGCTAGGCGTTTTCTACGCGTGTCACCACGCGATCCCGCTGATCAAAAAACGCGGCGGCGGTTACATTATTAATATCTCTTCGCTTGCCGGACAAAATGCACATCCGCGGATGGCAGCTTACAACGCATCGAAATTTGCACTAAACGGTTTCTCAGAATCGCTGATGCAGGAGGTGCGTCACGACAACATCAAAGTCAGCTATATTTGTCCCGGCAGCGTGAACACGGAATTCGGTGGCGACTCGCCGTCGGATGAAAAAGCGTGGCAGCTCCAGCCCGACGACATTGCTCAAGTTGTGATCGATCTGCTCGCAATGAACGCGCGTGCCTTGCCGAGCAAGATCGAACTCAGGCCGAGTCAACCTCCAGTAAAATAATGAGCAGTTAGGCGACGACCTCGCTTAAAAACTTTTCTGTGACAGTTTCCAGAGCCTCGCTGGTCAGCGGTTTTACTATGTAGTCCGCGGCACCGAGATCGAAAGCCCGCCTGCTATGTTCGTC
>JANOGL010000368.1:0-5428 GCA_031405985.1 Acidobacteriota bacterium
AACGAAATTTTCCAATGGCACGCACGCCTTCGTTACAAGACACTTTTCATTAACAGCGAGCCAAATCTGTTCGGCATCAGCCGGAAACTTCGAAATCACAAAATCCGTTTGTTGCTTTAAGCTGTCCAGCGTCCCGAACGCGGCTTCCTGATCGAAGGTGAAAAACTTTTCGTCAGGCAGAATTTTATTAACGCCGCGATAGTGATACGGCAAGGCCAGCGCGTCGAACGTCGTAAACACAATTATCGGCTGGCCGGGCGATTCGTTTTGCTCGATAAATTCGCCGACCCGTGCCCAGTCACCGCGCTTTGTTGTGTTGGGATACAACGTCGCGAGCGAATACGAAAACGATGCGAGCACAATTACACCGGCAGCAAAAATGACGATCTTTGTTATGCGCTCGCTAACCGCAATGAACACATCTGTGCAGAGCGACGCGACAAACAATACACACGGCACTAAGAGCGGTGTCGCGTGGCGAAGGGCAACATAGGCTGGGCTGACAAGAAAAGCCACCGCAAAAAAGAAGCCGAACGCGACGATCGTGATCATTGCTAGAATCTTCGTGCGTGGCTGCAACTTATCGCGGTATTTGAAAACTAAAACCATTAACGCGACGAGTGCCACTCTAAAGATCCAAACCCGAAAAACCGCGAAGGCCGAAGCTTCCTCACCTCGCAGCAGATCAGCCGGCAATAAAAAAGTGATGGCATGATGCCATAAGATCTGTATCGCTTCGAGCGCAGAAATGCTTTCGAGATAAACGTTGGTCCTCGCCAAAAATTGGGAACGAGCACTTGTCGCGACCAGCGGTAAGAATGCAATGGCCGCGATCGCCATCGAGAGTACGAATGCACGCGCCGACCTCCAATGTTTCGTGACAAGCAGTGCTGCCAGAAAGCCGGCAAGCAAAAACCCGAGATAGTAATGTGTGTAAAGCCCAACCGTCGCCGCGCAAATAAATGCGATCTGCGAAGAGCGTCGCCCGTTCGTGTCGCCTGCAAAGCAGTCAAAAAATAACCTTATCAAAACGATTGACAGCAGGACCACCATCGAGTAGCCGCGAATTTCAACGCTTGCCAAAATCAAAAACGGATGCAGCGCGAAGAAAGCTGCTGCGAGCAGAGCTGCACGCGGTTCGAAGATACGGCTTGCGAATCGCGCAAAAACTATGATCGCGAAAACGCTGCAAACAACTGAAAACAAACGTGCAAAGAAGATCGAGTCGCTCAACATCCGCCACAAACTCAGAATCCAAAAATACAGCGGAGCCTGTTTTTCGTTTGTCGCAGCACTCTGAAACGCGGATACGAAACCATTTTGTGTTGTGTAGAGCGACGAGGCCTCGTCAGCCCAGATGTTTAGCGAGAAAGCGAGCGGAAGTACGATCGCGAGATGAACGACGATCAATCCGAAGATCGTTGAGTTACTAACGGGTTTGGGCTTTTGCATTCTCGGCGTTCGCTAAATTAGTAGCTAGCTCGGCGACTTTCTTTCGGGTTCGAAAATAAACGTCTTCCATAAATATATGCGAAAACTCACCGTTACGCCCAATGCTTAGGAGGTTTGGGATATTCGTCGATCTTTCAAAGTCCTGCCTTGCCTGTTCGTACTCTTTTAAAAACACGGGATAAGAAATTCCGGTTTTCAAAATATTGTGGCCGAGATGCTTCTCGCGAATGTCGGGGACGACGTCACTCATCGAATTCAGGCACAGCTCAACGAGCTCGTCGTCGCCCATGTTCCATACAGCGTCTTTTTTTTCGGAGCCAATGTCGACGGTGATGACCGTATGGCCCTCCGGCGCGAGCCACGGCATCGAGAGCGTGGCTTCGGTAAGGCGAAAGAAAGGGAATTGTTTTTCAGGAAACCACAAAACGGTATCTTGTAGCAGGCCGCGTCCTTTCAACTTTAAATTCACGAAGATCATCGGACGAAAACGAAACTTCGCTATGTTGTCGAGCGCATTTGTACCCTTGACCAACTTTGCGAGGATGTTCGCCGGCGCGGTGCTGATGACAGCCGAAACGTCATAAATCTTTCCATTTGATACCACGGCGGTCACTCGCTCGTTTTCGACGATGATCTCTTCGACGGGCGATTCTAGTCTGAGTTGGCCGTTGAGGCCGCTCGCAAGTTTCTCGCACAGGGTTGATACACCCGCCTTTGGATAGACGTGATAGACGCCCGCCGATTCGGCAAGCTCGCGGCTGTAACCGCACGCTACTGCACGACGCGTTACGATGCTCGCGGCCCTTAGATACAGGGTTTTTACGATGCTGCCGGGCAAACTTTCGCCGACTGCTGCCGAAAGATCGGTCGCCTTTGCGCCCGACCATGCTTCGATAAGTGGCAGTGCAACTTCGTCGGCTAAGGCGGTGCCAAATGCGTTGCGAAACCAGTGGGCTGCGGACTCGTGCGATTTTCCGTTGCCCGATAATTTTGTCTTAATGCCGCTCAACGTCATTCGAGGGATCGTCATCAAGCCAAACGGGTAAGAATAGCTTTTGCCGCCCAGCCAAACGCGTTCGCCGTAACGCTTTACCGTAAGGCATTCGTCGCTAACGCCAATCGCGTCCGCGAGCCGGTTTGTCACAAAATGAGCGCCAAAATCGTAGCTAAAACCTTCGTCGTCCTTAAAGCTCGCGGCGAGACCGGCGATCTTTTTGCCGGCTTCGAACAAAACGAACGGCACATGTCGTTCGCGCAAATAATCGGCCGCCGTCAATCCGGCAAGCCCTGCGCCGATGATCGCAACTGGTTTTATGTCTTGAGCAGTCATTTTGTTCACCTACCGTTCACCTCCGTTCAAAAGTTTTTCGGTAGCGATTCGTCCACCGCGACGAGGGTACATTTTGTAATTTTGTGGATCGGAATAGATGGGCGTCGATTCAAATTCCCTGGTCAACCACTCGGGCGCGGGTGGACGATTTTGTTCGACGACGAGAATTTCGGGCCGTGAACGCTCAAGCTGCTCTCGAACTCGCGCCGCTAACTCTTCGGAGAGCGGATTCTCTCTCAAATGATTGTCGAACAAAACACCAGCCGGCGGGCGCCGGTTTGCCAGCAGATAGAGATTCGGTGTATTGCCCGCAATGTAGAAAGTTTCGTCGTCACGAAGCAGCGAAGTGATGACGTTAACAGTATTGTCTGCAGCATTTAGAACGGGCAGCTGTGGGACGAATTCGTTCGCGTGGATCGTCCGATAAAGCGGCAGTTGATAAAAAATTAGCGTAGTCGTGAGCGTCAAACCGGCTGCGTATGCAACGGCTCTGTGGGTAGTTTTTGAAGAGATCAAAAAGTATCCGATGCCCCACGCCGATGCGATCACCAGTGGCGGCACCCACAACTGATAATAATGAACCGAGAAACGTCCCGCCGCCGCGAGCGCGATCCACGACGACAATGCATACGCCGCGATCAAAATACCAAGACGTTTTTCATATAGAGACGCGCAGACCGTTCCAACAGTAGCGAACACGGCAAGCGGTCCGATCACGTCAATGGCAAGATCCGCGTGTCCAAAAACAGGAGCGAAGACGTTCGTGAGTATGTTTCCCGAATAATGACTGTTAAATACAACGATGCTCCTATAAAAAATGTCGCCGCGTCCTGTTGTATAAAAATATGCAAAGAGGAACAGCCAGCCGGACGCGCCGACTGCTCCGATTGTTAAAGTGTCGTAAATCGCGCGTCTTCGGTTGGCGGCCAAAATTGCATATGCGAGCGTGATGAAGACAACGTTCGCGGCGACCACTGGTTTGTAAAGTGACGCCAAGAGGAACAGAGCCCCAACCAAAATCGATTTGCTAGTCGTCAATCCGTCCTTTCGGTTCGCGATTATAAGATAAAACGCGAAGACCACACATGCGTCGATAAAAGGTTCAGTGTTCGCATCGCGGCCTTCGAGACCGAAACTGCCCGAGGCGATGGCCCAGAGAACCGCTGCGACCAAGCCTGCGGTATGACCGCCGGGTCCGTGTTTTGCGGCGAGAAAAATGCCCCACAAGACAAGCAAGCAGACAATAAAATTTAATATATGCAACGTCGATGGCGAATAACCAAACGCGAGTTCCGCGGCGGCGTAAGTGAGAAATGGCGCGGGCGGCTTATGGTCCCAGATGTCTGTGTAGAGTTGTTTGCCATCGAGCAGTTCGTGACTGACGACGGCGTATGATGCCGGATCGACATTGATCGGGACTTCGGGAGCGTAAATTCGATCGATCGCGATAATCGCCGATAAGGTGAGCATCACGACGATGGCGAAGCGCGAATCAATGCTCGCAAACGTTCGCTCACGCGACATCACGCCTAATATTCCTTTACCGATAAACTCCGACGACTGCATCATTACACGAAACCTTACCTAACCCGCCTCGCCGATAACCGTCGCTCTTGCGTTCGGCGAGCTGCTGCCTAGTCGAACCGCCGCGGCGTGCTCGCCCATCGAGACAACATCGAAATTCTCAGCGAAGATCGACAAAACCGCACTCATCATATTCAGTTTACGCCCAAGCGACATTCCCATCCCGGGGAAAAATTTCAATTCACTCACGTCGTCGCCACACAAAAAATCGAGCGGATGCAACAATAGCGATGGTTGAACGCCGGTAAGCTTGCATGCGAGAAGCGCGCTGCGCCAATACGCAAGCGCCGCCGTTTGAGAGAGAGTAGAAAGGTAAAGTAGATAGCTTGCATGAATCGGAGTCTTTACAAACGGAAACGTCGTCACCGGTATTTCGACGAGTGTCCGACTGACGGTATCGACGAAGTGCGGCTTTAACGTCTTAGCTCCGTCAGAAAGTTTACCGAAAAGTTTATTGCGTTTTTCTTTTTCTCCGTCGGTCATCTGCGGCGACTTGAAAAAGTAATAGGCGCGCGCAAACGGACCGATGTATGTCGGCAGCGTCGAGCAGTCATACTCATAACCGCGCGTCGCGAGAACCTCAAGGACAGTCGGGCTCAGGCTGTAACCGGGACCGCGAAAACCGACGAGTTTTTTCTCATAAATTAGTGCGATCGCCGCTTCCGTCTTTTCAAACTCTTCGTCAAGTTGATCTTTTGAATAGAGATGCAGCCATGGTTCGTGATTAAAACTGTGGTTACCGATCTCGTGACCTGCGTCGACAATTTGCTTTAGTGCAGGATGATTTTTTTCTAGAGCCGCGTCCTGTCCAACGATGAAGAATGTAATTTTGAGATGTCGATCTTTGAGAAATGTAATTATGCGCGGCACAACAACATCGAGATACGACGGAAATGTCTCCCAGCCCTCATCGCCGTGCGTCTTCATGTAGGACCACTGATTGTCGAGGTCGAGCGAAAGGCTCGCAATCGGTTTCATAAAAAATTAGCCACTAATTACACGAATGTCACGAATCAGAAGAAACTTAATTAGGGCCATTCGTGAAATTCGTGGCAAAAAAGT
>JANOGL010000445.1:0-8333 GCA_031405985.1 Acidobacteriota bacterium
GCAATTGTAGCGCCGTTGCCGCC
This sequence comes from Acidobacteriota bacterium, assembly GCA_031405985.1. Taxonomy (GTDB): domain Bacteria; phylum Acidobacteriota; class Blastocatellia; order Pyrinomonadales; family Pyrinomonadaceae; genus OLB17. The sequence continues at coordinate 24 of JANOGL010000445.1, forward strand.
TTGTTCTGGCGGAGCGATACAATTTCTTAGCTTAGCCACGTCGTTTACGGCGTGGTATCGATTATCCAATGCAATCCGAGGGCGTTTTAACGTCCTTCTCGTGCCTGCGGCTTTAGCCATTAAACGTCTTTCGGCGGGCTAAAGCCCGAAAAAAATAGACGCGACTACCATGCCGTTAACGACGTGGCTAAGCTTCAAATCCATCTGCTTCTTACAGCCGTAAACGACGTGGCTAAGCTTTAAATCAAACAAATTCCTCATTGTTTCAACTCCGCAATTGTAGCGCCGTTGCCGCCTTGTTCGGATGGAGCGAATCCGTACTTCTCAACGTGCGGATGATCTTTTAGAAAATGATGCACGAAGTTTTTCAGCGCGCCGGTGCCAAAGCCGTGAATGATGCGCACACGCGGCAGCGACGACATGTAGGCTTCGTCGAGAAAGCGGTCGATCTCGTATTCGGCCTCGGCGGTTGTCTGGCCGATGAGGTTGAGTTCGGCGGCGACGTCGGGCGCGTCGATCGGCTTGTGGATCGATGACCGTTTAGACCCAGTCGCTACCGCTCCCGGTTCTGACACGACGATCTGTAGATTCTCGATCTTTTCACGCAGTCGAATGTTGCCGACGAGGACCTCGGCGGTGTCTTTGTCGAGTTTTTCGACGGTGCCGGTTTTGCCAAAGGATGTTATGACACGCGAGCCAACAGAGAGAACCACCCCGTCTGCCGAAGCGGCATCCACCCCTCCTTTGTAAGGAGGGGAGCTTTTCTCGGAACCTCCGCGTCTCTGCGTCTCTGCGGTGGAAACTTTCTGAATGACGGCGCGGTTTAGTTCGGCTTTGCGCGACTGACGTTCTTTTTCGAGACGGTTCTTTAGGGCCTTGTCTTCGAGCGTCTGCAGAAAAGCTTTTGACTGCCGGTCGAACTCATCGACGGCCTGTGCAAGCTGACTCTCAAACTCTTTCTGCCTAGCCTTTTCTTTTTTCACGGCTTCGACTTCGAGACCGGCGTATTTCATGGCGACGGCTTCGCGTTCTTCTTCGAGCGCGGCGCGCAGGTCCTCAGATGCGCGAGTTTCGGTTTGGAGTTTTTGCAGATACTTTTCAGCTTCTTGTGTCGAGATATCGAGGTTTTGACGTGCGTAGTCGATCACATTTTGATCGATGCCAAAACGCCGAGCGATCTCGATGCCGGACGACGCACCGGCCAATCCAATAAGTAATTTATAGGTCGGCTGCAAGGTCTTTTCGTCAAACTCGACCGACGCGTTTACGACGCTCTCGTCGTTCGCGGCGTACATTTTTAAGCCGCGATAGTGTGTCGAGGCGATAACCTGTGCGCCTTTTTTACGAAAATGATCGACGATAGCGACGCCGAGCGCCGAGCCTTCGTCGGGGTCGGTGCCGGTGCCGGCCTCGTCGAGCAAGACGAGCGACGGCGGCGTGCAGGTCGCTATCATCGACGCGATATTCGACATGTGCGACGAGAAGGTCGACAAATTTGCGCTCAAAGATTGATGATCACCGATGTCGGCCAAAACCGATCGGTAGTAGGGAATGTGGGCTTCGGTCGCGGGCACCGGCAGACCGGAAATCGCCATCAGACTGAGCAAACCGGCGGTTTTCAGCACGACTGTTTTGCCGCCTGCATTCGCACCGGAGATGATCATTACCGAACGGTCGCAAGTTAAGGTGAATGCAGATGGAACGATTTCGCCGCGACGGTCTTCGGTCTTTGGTTTTTGGTCTTTGGTTTTTGAAACAGCTGATAGCTGAGAGCTGTTAGCTGACAGCTGTCGTAAATTTTCTTCAAGCAAGGGATGACGAGCGTCGATGAGATCGAGCGTGTCGTCGGTGATCTCGGGAACCACGGCGGCGAACTTACGGGCGAATTCAACTTCAGCTTTTATGAAGTCGAGTTCGGCGACAGCATCGACGGCGGCCTCGACTGCGGGAAGCTGTTCGCGGAGCTGTTCGGTGAGGGCAAACAGAATGCGTGCGACCTCGCGTTCCTCTTTGCCGCGGAGGTTTTGCAACTCGTTGTTTGCCTCGATGGCCTCAAGCGGCTCGACGTAAACGGTTTGACCGCTCGACGAAAAGCCGTGAGCAACACCCGTGACTTTGCCGCGAAAGTCAGTTTTTACCGGTATTACAAACCTATCGTTGCGGACGGTCACGATCTCGTCTTGAATCGCCGTGCCGGCGGCGCGCATTGCGGATTCGAGCGATTTTGTCAGTCGGGCGCGTTGAGCGCTTATCTCGCGGCGTAATTTAGCAAGTTCGGGCGAAGCGTCGTCCGTGATCTCGCCGCCAGGCATTACTTTTTTGGTGATCTGGTCAACGACGGCAAGTAAAGTCGGGGGAATCTGCTCAACCGTTTGCCACAATACCGGCGACGTGTCCTTTTCAGATTGAATTGACGAGCGGGCAAACAGTGCCTGACTGCAGATTCGCGAGATTTCGAGCAGAAGGTTCGGTTCGAGAGCGGCGTTTTGGATTCGTAAGATCGCAACGGCGTCCAACGGATCGGCGAGGCCACTAAACGACCACGAAATTTGCTTTTCTTCATTAAGGACGATCGTTTCGTCGATCGCGGCGAGGGCGTTGTTAAGTTCGATTCGACTCGCTAGCGGGCGAAGCGCGCGAATACGAGCCACGCCCATCGGTGTCTGCGCGTGACGAGCGACAAGATCGAGCAGGCGGTCGAATTCTAGTGTGTCGAGTGAGTAATTCATCTAAGAATAAGCCACGAATGCACGAATAAAACCGGATGACTTACATTCGTGCATTCGTGGCCGCCTTATCTAACTTCGACGCCTTTCCAAAACGCGACGTAGCCTTCGATGTTCTTTGCGCCCGCTTTTGCGTCAGGGTAATACCAGGCGGCATCTCTATTTATTTCACCATTTACAGCGATGTCGTAGTAACTTGCAGTGCCTTTCCAACTGCAAACAGTGTGCGTCTCAGAAGGTTGAAAATATTCACCGTTTATCGCGTGGTTCGGAAAATAGTGATTTCCTTCGACGACAGTTGTTTCATCGCTTTCGGCGAGCGTCGCGCCGTTCCATGTTGCTTTCATATATAAAACTCCTCAAAACTGGCCGCCCGCTGACGCAGGCGGTTCTGACAAAAATCTCTCCTTAATATCAGGCGTGGGCACCATACAAACGTCCTTTTTGCCGAACAGCCGATAGCGGTACTTCGCAAAAAGTTTATAAAGCCAGTCGCGTACCGGTGTCGGCACAAGCATAAAAGCGTACAGCAGCGACCATGCGCCGCCGAGGCCACGAGCGATTTGCATCGCCGCCGTCGAATGCAAAACGGCGTCTTCATTCTCTATCAATATGATCGAATCCACATCGGAGGGGACATTGTATTTCGCTTGCAAGTCCTTGCCGACGTCAGATTGCAGCGCCGCAAACTTAAACCGTCCATCACCGTCGTGACGGATAATAAAATTCACAGCTCCGTTGCAAAAATTGCATACGCCGTCGAATAGCACAATCCGCTCCATAAAAAAATTCTACCGCAAATTTCGGATAGATTTTAGTTTCGCTTGAGAATAAACTCGTAAACCATGAACGAGAATATCTTTTGGCGAGCGATGCGGGAGAATGATGTCCGGTTCGACGGCGTGTTTTTTGTCGGCGTAAAGACGACCGGTATCTATTGCCGCCCGACTTGCCCCGCGAGGCTGCCGAAACGCGAAAATGTCGAATTTCACATTTCACGCGAGTCCGCCGTTAAGGGTGGCTTTCGGGCATGCAAACGCTGCAAGCCCGAGCTGGAGATGACCGTCAACCCCAAAGTCGACACCGTTATCAAAGCGTGTTACCTGATTGCAAAGGGCGGCCCCGACGATGTATCTCTGCAGAGGCTGGGCAGCGAGTTAGGTGCCAGTCCGACCTATTTGCAAAAAAGTTTTAAGGAGATTGTCGGCATCTCACCTAAGCAATACGCCGACGAGATAAGAATGCAGAAATTTAAAACTCGTGTAAGACGCGGCAACGACGTGACGAACGCGATGTACGAGGCCGGTTTTGGCTCGAGCCGCGGGCTTTACGAAAAGGCATCCGCAAAGCTCGGTATGACGCCGGCGACGTATAAGAAGGGCGGACAAGGAATGCGGATAAATTTTACGATCATCGATTCAAAACTCGGCCGACTGCTGATCGGGGCGACAGAGAAGGGCATTTGCTCGGTGACATTTGGCGACGACGATAAGTTGCTGGCAGATAATCTCTTCAAAGAATATCCAAACGCCGAGTTCAATCTCGCGGATGACAGGTTTAAAAGTTGTGCGCGGGCGATATTGGCCCATCTCGACGGCGACCGAAAGACGCTCGATCTACCACTCGATCTGCGTGCGACGGCGTTTCAGATGCGTGTCTGGGCCGCGCTCAGACAAATCCCGTACGGCGAAACACGCAGTTATAGCGATGTTGCAAAAGAGATCGGCAACGAACGCGCAGTTCGGGCGGTCGCTCGCGCTTGTGCGACGAATCCTGTTGCCCTGGTCACGCCGTGCCATCGCGTCATCGGCAGCAACGGCAGCTTGAGCGGCTATCGTTGGGGAATTGAGAGAAAAAAAACTCTGCTCGAGGCCGAGCAATTAGATTTTGCCGCCTGACTCCCGAGGTTTCCACAACCTTTGCTTGTCTGAAACTTTTCATATATCCTCTTGCGTAAAAGTAAATTCAGACAGATCAAATCTGAAAATCCAAAACTATGAAATCAAAGCTTTTATTGCTTTCGTTTGCGCTTCTCTGCTTGTTTGGGGTGTCGGTCAGTGCTCAGAGCTACGCGATCACAAATGCAAAGATCATTACCGTTTCGGGCGCGACCATTGAGAAAGGCACGATCGTTGTTCGCAACGGACTGATCGAAGCGGTCGGCGCAAATGTTGCGACGCCGGCAGACGCTCAAGTTTTTGACGCGACCGGGTTGACTGTTTATCCGGGCTTTTTCGATGCGTTGACGACGCTCGGTTTGCAAACTCGGCCAGCAACACCGCCAACTGGCGGCCCTGGTGGCGGTCCGCAAGCTGCGGCAGCGGCTACGGCAGCCCAGCCGACGTCGAATTCAAACTATCCTGCCGGGTTGCGACCCGAAGATATGACGAGCGACGACCTCCGTGCGGGCGAGGCTCAATTCGAGGCCGCTCGCAATGCAGGTTTTACAAGCGTGTTGACGATTGGCCGCACCGGAATTTTCAACGGCCAGTCTGCGGTGATAAATCTCGCTGGCGAGAGCGTTTCTGCAATGACGGTTCGCTCGCCGTACGCGCTGCACATTTCCTATACGACGCTCGGCCAGGTGTATCCGCAATCGCTACTCGGGACTTTCTCGGCGATCAGGCAGATGTTTTACGACGCGAAGCGGCTCGAAGAATGGCAAAAAGCCTACGCTGCAAACCCAAAAGGCATGAAGCGACCCGACAACGACCGCTCGCTTGAGGCTCTGTTTCCGTACATCGGCGGCAAAGCTCCGGTCGTGTTTAATGCAAACACCGAACGCGAGATCATTCGTTCGATCGACTTGATTCGCGCGTTTAAGTTGAGCGGCGTCATCGCCGGCGGGCAAGAGGCGTGGAAGGTCGCCGACCGGTTGAAAGCGAACAATATTCCTGTCTTGCTGTCCCTCAATTTTCCAAAACGCACGACGGCGGCCGCTCCTGACGCCGATCCTGAAAGCATCGAGACGTTGAGATTACGGGCCGAAACGCCGAAAGGCGCAGGCAAACTCGCTGCCGCGGGCGTGAAGTTTGCATTTCAATCCGGCGGTGCAACGACGCTCGCGGACTTTTTTACAAACGCCGGCAAGGCAGTCGAGAACGGCTTGAGCAAAGACGCCGCGATTCGTGCGATGACGCTCGGAGCCGCTGAGGTACTAGGCGTTGACAGCCGACTTGGCTCAATCGAAGCCGGCAAGATTGCAAATCTGGCTATAGTCAAAGGCGACGTGTTTAGCAAAGACAGATTTGTCGCGCAGGTGATAGTCGACGGCAAAGTCTTTGAGCAAAAAGAACCGGCGAAGCCTGCACCGGGTCGCGGTTCGGGCAGCGGCAATCCGACCGGAACTGCGCCGCCGACAACAACCTCGGCGCCGGAACCCGCGAATGTTTCAGGCGGTTACACGATAACGATCGACGTTCCGGGCTCGCCGATCCAGGCGACCTTAAACTTCACACAGAGCGGATCGACCTTGACGGGAACCTTCACCACCGATGCCGGTGCATCGCCGATTCGGGACGGCCGCGTGACGGCGAACGGATTTAGTTTTGCAACGACCGTTCCGTATGGCGGGCAGAATATCGATATCACCGTTCAAGGGAGCATAGCGGGCAATCAAATCAGCGGGTCTCTTGATTCACCGTTGGGGGCGGTTCCGTTTTCCGGAACAAAAGTGCCGTAGGCAAGGGCAAAGGTAAAAAGTAAAAAGGCAAAAATATGAGGATGATAATTCAAAGCGTTACCAGAAAAGTTGTGGCTGGGTTTTTCTCCGCGTCTCTGTGTCTCTGTGGTTTAACGGGCTCCTTCGCGCAATCAAAAGGTGACGTGCTTATCAAGAACGCTACCGTTCTCACCGCATCGAGAGGAACGCTCGAGGGTACGGACGTGCTTGTTCAAAAGGGCAAGATCACCCGCATCGGCAAAAACATCTCGGCGCCCCCCGGGGTCCAGGTCATCGACGCGACAGGTAAGTTTGTGTCGCCCGGCATCATCGATTGCCACTCGCACTCGATGCTTGACGCGATAAACGAAGGCGCGTTTTCGGTGACCTCGATGACCAATGTCCGCGACATGCTCGATCCAAACGACATTTCGATCTATCGGGCTCTCGCCGGCGGTGTGACCGGAGCGTTGCTGCTTCACGGTTCGGCGAATTCCATCGGCGGTCAGAGCGCGACGGTGAAGTTTAAGTGGGGACATCCGGTCGAAGATTTCCCGATCGCTGACGCGCCGCCGGGAATAAAGTTTGCGCTCGGCGAGAATGTGCGACGAACGACGTTTACACCGCCGCCCGGGACGCCGCTGCGTTATCCGCGTACGCGGCAAGGCGTTATGGAAGTCATTCGCGACGCGTTTGTGCGTGCGAGAGACTACAAACAATCGCTAGATGATTTCAAAGCCGGAAAGACGCGTATTCCGCCGCGAAAAGATCTCGAGCTCGAACCGATAGTCGAGATCCTCGAGGGCAAACGCCTCGTTCACGCTCACGGCTATCGCTCAGACGAGCACTTGAATTTAATGCTGTTGGCCGACGAATTCGGCTTCCGCGTCGCGACGCTTCAGCACGCTCTCGAGGTTTTTAAGATCGCGCCGGAGGCTGCTAAACGCGGCACGGGTGCCTCTATCTTCGTCGATAATTGGGGTTACAAGCTCGAGGCCTACGACTCGATACCTTATAACGCGTACATCATGTGGAAGAACGGCGTCGTCGTTTCGATAAACTCGGACTCTGACGAGCGAATGCGTCGGCTCAACATCGACGCCGCAAAAGTCATGAAATACGGCGGCGTGCCTGAGCAGGATTCATTGCAGATGATAACGCTCAATCCGGCAAAGCAGCTCGGCATCGACAAACGTACGGGCTCGGTCGATGTCGGCAAGGACGGCGACCTCGTGATCTGGAACGCACATCCGTTCAGCGTCTATTCGCGTGTCGAGATGACGCTTGTCGAAGGCGAAATTCTTTTTGATCGCGCTAAAGATGCGCAAATGAGAACCGATATGGCAAAAGAACGCGAAGCTCTCGAAAAACTCGATGTCAATCGCGCACCCGGAGCCGGCGGAACGCCACCGCGAGTTCCGACAGAGCGACGACGCGGCGACCGCGACGAAGCAGAAGGAGTAATCGACAATGAATAAGAAAAATTTAACGCAAAGACGCAAAGGAGCAAAGACGCAAGTCGGAAACAATAGGAGATTAATTTTTGTTAATTCATTTTTTTCTTCCCTTTGCGGCTTTGCATCTTTGCGACTTTGCGTTGTAACTCTCCTTTTAGTTTCTGCGATCACACCGCAAAATGACGGCACGGAACAGAACGCGACCGGAAAAGCAGGGACGTTCGCGATCGTCGGAGCGCGGATTGTTACAGTTTCGGGTGCGACTATCGAAAACGGCACCGTCGTGATCCAAAACGGTAAGATCACCGCGGTCGGCGCGAATGTCAGCGTTCCGTCGGGTGCCGAACGCATCGATGGCAAAGGGCTAAGCGTCTTTCCGGGTATGATCGATGCGGCGACCAATATGGGTCTCGCCGAGATCACGCTCGCAGTCGCAGGTTCGGTTGACCTCGCCGAGGTCGGCCCG
>JANOGL010000477.1:0-2338 GCA_031405985.1 Acidobacteriota bacterium
CCCCCTTCCTGCAGGTAGAACGGAAACACGCGGTTATAGAACGTGTTCGTGGCACGGATCACGTAATCCACATGAACGCGCAGCAGGTTTGGCTGCTCCGGGTCCGGGACCGCTTCGACGCGTTCGAGGTTGATGCGCGGCTCCCAGTCGTCTCGCAACCACCCGCTACTGCAGGTGGTTCTGACTACCTGATCACCGCAAAAGCCGGCGAAGATTGGGACGGCTTTGTTGCACACTGCGTCAAAAACAATCTCGCGGGCGTCGAATGCCTTAGCGGCATTCCGGGTTCTGTCGGCGGCACACCGGTGCAGAATGTCGGCGCGTACGGTCAGGAGGTTTCGGAGACGATAGTTTCTGTACGCTGCGTCGACCGCACGTCAAATTCGATCGTCGAGCTATCCAACGCAGACTGCGCTTTCACGTATCGCACAAGTATTTTCAATTCGACTGAGCGAGATCGCTACATTGTTTTGAGTGTGAGTTATCAACTAAAGCCTGGCGGCGAACCGAAGATTACATACAAGGACTTGATAAACGTTTTCGACGGTAAAAAGCCGTCACTCGGCGAGGTCCGCGATGCTGTTTTGAAGATCCGCCGCGAGAAGTCTATGGTCATCGACGACGCCGACCCGAACTCGCGCAGTGCAGGTTCGTTCTTTAAGAATCCTGTCGTCGAAATTTCAAAACTCGAAGAGATAAGACGGTCACATCACGACGTGCCGCATTTTGCTTTCGGCGACAAAGTAAAGATCCCCGCCGCATGGCTGATCGAGAACGCAGGTTTTCACAAAGGCTACGCACTTGGCAATGCCGGAATCTCGACGAATCACACGTTAGCGCTCATCAATCGCGGTAATGCAACCGCCGCCGAGATCATCGCTCTAAAAGATAAAATCCAATCTGCCGTCGCTGCAAAATTCGACATCACACTCGTGCCCGAACCCGTATTTGTCGGGTTCTGATATAATACCCGTGGTTTTTGGAGGGTTTTCAGCAATGCAAAGATCACGGCCTTATCTCTCGATTCTTCTTTGTTTGTCGATTTGTTTTGCGTTTTTACCGAATTCGCAACCTGTCTATGCGGATCTCGTTGCCACGGAGAGCATTGCCGGCGGCTCAAGTGTTTTTGTTTTTCGCGAGTCGCAAAAGAAGCAGCAGCTTGCCGGCGGACGCGTGCAACTACGCGCCGATAAGGGCCGATCTGCGAAACGCAATTCGCAGATAGCCGCCGCCGCACAAAAGCGTCGTGCCGTTGCGATAGCAAATCGCAAGAAAGCAACGGCTACCGCAAACGCAAACGCGAACGCAAACGCCAAGATCGCAAGATCGAACGTACTTACTACAACCGCTGAGAAATTTCTCGACGACAATCAAGCCGATCAGGCGATAACGAATTTCCGTGCCGCGCTTGTTCAAAACTCGAAGAACACTCGTGCCACGACAGGTTTGAGCAATGCGCTGACGGCGAAAGGCATCGAGACGGCGGGGGACGCAAATAACGTCGCCGCGATCCCTCTGTTTGAAGAAGCCGCAAAACTCGACAAGCAAAATGACGTCGCATACGCCAAGCTCGGCGCGATCTATGACGCAAAAGGCGACGGCGAAAAAGCTATCGCAAATTACGAAAAGGCGCTCGCGATAAACCCCGAATACACGTTGCTTTATCCACCACTCGGCGTCGCGTATCTTGAAAAAGGCGAGATCGCAAAAGGCGAAGACGCGCTTGCGAAAAGCGAAAAAGCGGGCATCGACAGCACGGACGTGCAATTTCTTCGCGGTTTGATATTCTTCAAACAAAACCGAAACGAAGACGCATTGGCTGCGTTTGACAAGGCGATAGCTGCGGACGCGCGTTTTGTCGAGGCACAGTATTATCGAGGCCGCATACTTGAGCGCCAAGGGCGACAAGATCAAGCAATTGCGGCTTACAAACAGACAATCGCAACCGACCCGACATATGCACCGGCGTCGTTCGATCTCGGCGTCGCGTATTACAACAAGGGCGATTACACGAATGCCGTCGACGCGTATCAGCAGTCGGCAAAATTCGACACCGGCAATCCTCAGACGCACGCCAACTTGGCGAGTTCGTACCGTCAGCTCGGCCGTTATCCTGAGGCAAACGCTGAATACAAAACCGCTTCGATAGGCATGAAGACGCCTGAACTTTACAGCGAATGGGGCTATTGTCTCGGTCAGACAGCCGAATGGGACAAGTCGGTTGAACGCCTAAACACCGCGGCTGAGTTGAGCCCGACCGCTGAAGATAACTCGAACGTCAGCTGGGCGTATTACAACTCGGGCAAAACTAAGACTGCTGCGAAAGATGAGGAAGGTG
>JANOGL010000486.1:0-25707 GCA_031405985.1 Acidobacteriota bacterium
AGAGGAGCTTACTTCGCTTTTGGCGTTTCGGCTGGTTTTACCTCCTTATTTATGTTGCCATTGACGTTTTTGCCGTCGGTTTTGACCTCGTCCTTTTTGTTCTCGCCAGTTTTAGCCGGCGAAACTGATGGCGACGCGACAGGTGAAGCCGTCGCCACAGGTGTCGGCGTCGCGACCGGTTTGTTTGGAACGTCGCTTTTCGGGTCGCAGGCGCCGAGAATGGTGACGCTTGCAGCCAGTAATGTCGATAATAGAATTGATCTTCTCATTGTTCTCCTTTTGTTGCTTCTGGGTAAGCGTGGCCCTTACTTACGTGCGGGCTACTGACACGCTGACCCGAAGCGATCATGTTCACGGACTAGAGCTGTCCGCAAGCCAGACATCACACAGCCGGATGATGAGAAACATCTTTCGTGCGAACTCGCTCGTTCAAGCGTTTCACCATTTCACATCAACACTGCGCCCGAAAGAACGCAGCCCGCGAGAGAACTTGCAGAGAATTTTATTTGCAGTACTTGCGATCGACGTAGACTCTTGTGTCGCGAGAGCTGAGGTAATAGCAGCCGCCGCGCGAGCCGTGATAGACGCGAGAGTTCGATTTGGTCGAGGGTTTGATTGGTGCTGTGGCCGTGGTTGAGAGAGTTGCCGGTTCTTCGTTGGGCTCGGGAACGACGGTCGATTGCCACGCGACGACTTGCCACTTGCCGTTGCGTTTGACGAAAGTACCGGTATTTAAATTATTACCGACGGTTTTTGTGCCGTCGGAATATGTGGTTGTGCTTACAAGCCGAAAGGCGACAATCGCTGCGTTGCCATATTGCTGAATGCGAACATCTTCGGCGGTGTAAACGGCGACAGGATCGGTTAGTTTCGGCGCAGGAGCCGAACGAACGCCTTTCATCAACTGTTCCTTATTGATTCGCACGCCTGCAGAGCGAGTGTAGATCAGGTCGTCTGCCCAAAAGCGGTCGTGAACGCTCGCGTCGTTTTTGCCTGCACCGGCAAGGAAATCATTGAGCATCTTTGTCAGCTCGAGTGCGTCTGGAGCGCTTTGCGCATGAAGTAAGAAGCAAGTAGCGAATAGAATGATTGAGGCGAGAATTAGGCGTTTCATATTGAATAACTCCTACGTTGTAACGAGCTGAGGCTTGCGCTTTGAACCTTAAAAAACCTGAAAGCCTTTTGATTTGAGGCAAAAGTCAGAGAACTCCGCAAGCCAGTCGTGGGTGACGCTGTAATTTTTCCACTGCTCGTCGCCCTCGCGATAGAGCGTCTTATCGTCGGGCGCGTCGGTTACCGAAAGATCGGCGAACATGCGCTTGCCGGCCGGGACTCTTTTTAGAATCTCTTTCTTTATACGCGAACCGATCTCATGCGCGTCGTCCGATCCGATCTTTACGCCGGTCGCGGTGTAGCTCATCTGCCGAATCGCGCCTTCGTCGACTATGTCGAGACTTCGGATGATCTCGACCGCGGCTTTCCAATTCCAAACATTCGCCGCAAACTCGAAACCCTCGTTGCCCTGATCTATCAATGTGAAGCTCATAAGGGTAAGACAGACTGTCAGTCTGTCGATTCAGAACAGACGTGGCCGTCTGTTCTACTAGATGCTAAACGCCAATCGGTTTTTGGTCAATGAGTTTTGCGGTTTGAGGCGTTATAATTTCGTTTTGAATTTGACGCAATGACACAAAAAGCGATTTCATACGCGGACGCCGGCGTCTCGATAGACAAAGCCAATCTTGCTGTTGCAAAGATACGAGAATACGCGCGCTCGACGTTTAACGAACGGACGCTGACCGAGATCGGCAGTTTTGGCGGGATGTTTTCCGCAGCTTTTCCACAGATGGGAGAGCCGATACTCGTGGCGTCGGCTGATGGTGTCGGGACGAAATTGAAACTTGCGTTCGAGACGGGAATTCACAACACGGTCGGCGCAGATTTGGTAAACCACTGTGTCAACGATATTTTGGTGCAAGGCGCGAGGCCGCTCTTTTTTCTAGATTATTTTGCGACCGGAAAGCTCGAACCAGACGTTACGGCCTCGGTTGTCGAAGGCATGGCGAGCGCTTGTCGCGAAAACGGCTGCGTCCTGCTCGGCGGCGAAACGGCCGAGATGCCAGACTTTTATCCTGCGGGCGAATACGATCTCGCAGGCTTTATTGTCGGCATCGTCGATAAAAAGAATGTCATTGACGGCAAAACGATCGAGCCCGGCGATGTTGTTCTTGGTCTGCCGTCGACAGGTTTGCAAACAAACGGCTACTCGCTTGCACGCAAATTGTTTTTTGAGATCGGCGGTTACAAAGTTGACTCATACATTGACGAACTCGGCACGACCGTCGGCGACGCCCTGCTCGCAACACACTCGTCATTTCTGCCGCAGATCGGCCCCTTGTTGGAAAAAGAAACTGCGGACAAGGGCGTCCGCGTTCCGTTGATCAAGGGCCTCGCCCACATTACCGGCGGCGGCTTTCTCGAAAACATCCCACGAATTCTGCCAGACGGCGTCTCGGTCGAAATAACCCGCGGCTCGTGGCCCGAACCACCGATCTTCGGCATGATGCAGCGTCTCGGCAATGTCACGGATCACGAGATGTTCCGCACGTTTAATATGGGAATTGGGATGGTTGTAGTTTGTGACAAAGACGAGATTGCGATCAAGAAATCTCTAGAAACCTGCTATGAAATTGGGCAGATAACGAGCGGAGAAAGAGACGTAAGAATATCTTCATGAATAAAGAGCGTGACTATTGGAAAATCGGAACTATAGTTCTTGCTGCTTTACTGATTGCAGGCATACCCATTGCTCTCATTTTGCGATCCCGATATCCAGTTGAGGTTTTTCAAGGCATAATCGGTCTTGTACTTCTTCTAATTTTTCAAGTTATTTTTTTGTTCCTTTATTTTGTTCCGAGTTTAGTGGCATTCACTTTAATAGATGTCGGTTTTGGCCAGTGTTTGTTTTGAATTTGTTTCTAGGTTGGACCTTTGTCGGTTGGGTTGTGGCTTTGGTGTTAGCATTGTGGAAGCCGTGGCCGCCGGAGCGCTAACCGTCGAGGAGTTAGCGTCATTGTTGTTCCATTAGGCCAAGCCAGTCTACGTGCTTGCCAATAACCTCAAATAGCGCGGTGTCAATGTACCGTCTGGGCAACTCCTTTCGACAATCAGCGAGATACTCCAATACCGCGCCATAGATGCCTTCGTTGGTGTACGGGTACGGTATATCTACCTCGGAAGCAAGTTTCCACGTGTTGAACTCAAAGACTTTCGTTCTGGTACGGACAATTCGCTTTTTCCAAACTGCAAAACATTCGCCACGTATTTGGGAACCGAGGAAGTGCAACCTGATGTATCCGATGATTTCGTTGAATATCCAGCAGCCGCCATAGGACCGTTCGAGGTGATCTCGTATGGCGATATAGCGGTTTGGATCGGCAGCTTCTTTCTCTCGTCGAGACTTACTGAATGACGAGTCTTCGGGGAAGAGCACTCCGTCTATGTGTTCGTCGCGCTCGCGGTAGTACCGATCCTCGGGGAGCCGGTAAACAGGAATGTCGTAGAAATACCCGATTTCAATCATGATGCCGCCCAACGAGGTTTATTAAACGCCGCCGTTATCTTCTGGACAGTTAGTAATAAGTAAAATCACTTAACTAAAAAACCAAAGATTCAAAATCTTTTAGCGTTAAAAGGTTCTTTTCCGAGAAAACCCCTGTTATAGGTTCTGCTTTGAATTCAATGGACCTTGCTTTCAAAAACGCACTTAATTGATTGGCATCAAGACTCCAGCAAACTTCTTCTTTAAGCCGCCCGATGATATTTCTTGACAAAACTTTTGAGTTGTATTTAGCTTGCCCAACCGCGACTCGTGTGCCGTCCAACAGAAATACAATTTCTTTAGTCTCTGCGAAGTTTGTACTGTCAGCGAAAGAATCAAAGCAAAGACGACTTTCGGCTGGCTGTCCAGAAATGCCGTTTCCCGAAAAAGTGCTGCTCAAAACCCATGCCATTAGGTTTATACTATAAGCAGAAAGTTTAGGGATTTGTGGAGATCCAAGTTTTATTAGAACAGTAGTTTTGTCATCAAATTTGTCATAAGACACTTCAAAGTCCCCTGCATCCTTAAAAGTTTTGATTGTCTTTTGAACTTCATCAAGAGTCTTAGTTTTACTCGGAGTATCAGCGACTGTTTGTGTTTGTCCGAACGTTGAGGTACACAAACAGAAAATCAAACAAATTAATAAGCTAATTCTTTTCATAATCTTTCACCATTCCGAGCCTATTTTCACCGCGAGACGATTATCAGTAATGATACCTCGCTTGCAGAAAGTCGATTCTGCCATCGCTAACCAGATACAAGATCCGGTGTTCTTTAGTAATGCGACGTGACCAAGCCCCGGTTCCCCGATGTCTGAGAGGTTCGGGCTTGCCGATTCCAACAAAAGGCTGGCGTTGTATTGCCTCGACAAGGTCTAGAACACGAAGCAGCAACTTTCTATCTGTTTTGGCCCAATGGCGCAGGTCGTCAAGGAACTCGGGGTGAAAGACAGCTTCCGGGCTATTTTTTCCGCTTTGGTTTTTCTGCACCGAACTCCTTTCGCAGTTCCTCGATGGACATTTTCTTTCCGCCACCGCGTCGAGCACGTTCCAAAGCTTTTATCAATCGAGCGGCATTTTTCGGTGAACGAAACAAATATTCGGTTTCCATCATGCTGGACAATTCAGACTCGCTGACCATCGCCACGCTTTCGCGGCCGCGGCGGTTTATGACGACGACTTCGCGGTCTTCGATGACTTGGTCCATTAAAGATGCTAGATTATTTCTGGCGTTGCTGTATGTTGTAAGTATCGGCATAAGTTGTACAGACACATTGTACAAGACTGACATCCGCAAAATCAATAATCTTTATGCCATCGGGTGAGCTTTTTGAGTCTCAATCAAAACGAAGCATCGATTTTAAGTTGATCGCAATTGGTGCGATCGCACTTGTTTTACTGTGCGGCGGAGCGTACGCGTTGTTTCTCTACAACTCGCCGACGAAGATGACGGCGGAGCAGATACTTGCTGAGGAGATTCGCGACAACACGGTTTTGCTGCTCGACTATTCACGGTTTACGGGTGACGAGTTTCGCGAGCAGATACTCGGCAAAGGGCGGCTTGAGACGTTCAACCGGCGCGATAGGGACGCGTATTTTACTTACCCCGAAAGCGAAGAGCCGGAGTTCAACGAATTTGTTGCGAAGTATTTTTACAACGCAGAACGGCTCGAGTTTGCAAAAGAAAAAGACGGCCGCATAGAGCTTGGCAATTACAAACTTTCGAGTTACGCTGGCGGCGCTCGGCTTTTTCGAACAAAGCTCGACAACGTAAAGA
Organism: Acidobacteriota bacterium; assembly: GCA_031405985.1. Classification (GTDB taxonomy): domain Bacteria; phylum Acidobacteriota; class Blastocatellia; order Pyrinomonadales; family Pyrinomonadaceae; genus OLB17. Next base: position 5,378 of record JANOGL010000486.1, read on the forward strand.
TCGCGGCCGATCAGACGGTGAGCTTTCCGTATAAAAACGTAAATTACATACCGAGTCTTGGCGAACTGCTAAATCTCACAAACAACTCGCAGGTTTACGGCGGCAAGATGATCACGCAAGCCTCAACGCGACGCGATGAGCCGCAATATGTTTTTGCGAATCACGGAATCATGGTCGCGAGGCCCAGCGAGCCTTCATTAAAACGTTTGAGCGACGAACTGCTAAAAGACACCGACCCGAATCGAGAAGCGAGGATACAGCGGCTCGTCGATTTTGTTGCTAACGAGATCGAATACAGTTTTGCCGAAGCTCTCGGCGGGCAAGAAACCTTAAAACGGCCAAACGAAACGTTGATGACACGCAACGGCGATTGCAGTAATAAGTCGATCTTGCTTGCATCGCTGCTCGAACAGATCGGCGAGGAATACATTCTTCTGTATTGCCCGCAGCACATCACGGTCGCCGTTCCGCAAGGAGCTTTTGTGAATGACAACAAGCTCGATTTTACGTGGAACCAAAAGCCGTGGGTGATCGCCGAGACGACTGTTGTGGGCTTTCAGGTCGGCAAATCGAAGCTGACCGAGCCGGACAGGCTTAACTCGGTCGAGTACGTTCAGGACCCGAAACTGCCGGACGTGATCTTTGACGCAAGCTCTTACGCGGTTTTGAAATTTTTGTAATAAACCTTAACGAAAATAGAGAAGACATGATGGAAAAGAATCGATGGTGGCTCGCAATTCCGCTCGCGCTGGGCGTGATGATCGTAAACGTTCTGATCAGCGTTTTGTACGTTGTCGTTTACAGCATTTTGATCGATCCGGGACACGACGAAGCTTATTATCAAGCACACGCGCAGATGGCCGCTCCGTATTCGAGCATCATTGCGGGAATGCTGTTGATTTTCTTAGCTGGAAGATGGATCGGCGGTAAATTTCCTAAGGGCAACAGCGTTAAGGCGGCGTTGCTGGTCTGGTTGATATATTTTACGATTGATCTGACGATCGTTGCGGCGGCAGGGGCGCTCACACAGATAGCTGTGCTCTTCGCAATTTCGTTCGTAACTAAGTTCGCCGCGGCGTACCTCGGAGGGCTGTCGGCGCAAAAACGCGGAGCATACTTAACGCGGTGAATGTAGGCATATTGATCTCAGGCCGCGGATCGAACATGGTCGCCATCGTTGACGCCATGAAAAGCGGCGAGATACCTGAGTCACAAGTTGCGGTCGTGATCAGCGACAAGGCGGATGCTACCGGTCTGGAGAAAGCTCGCGAGCGTGGCATTACGACCCTAGTCATCGAGCGCCGAGGCCGCACGCGTGAGGAACATGACGCTGAGATAATTAGCGAGCTAAGGAATCGACGCGTCGAGCTTGTCTGCCTCGCGGGTTACATGCGGCTGCTGTCTCCGACTTTTATTCAGGCATTTCCTAACAAGATCGTAAATATTCACCCAAGTTTGCTGCCCGCGTTTCCGGGTCTCGATGCACAAAAGCAAGCTTTCGACGCGGGCGTTGGGGTTACGGGCTGCACGGTGCATTATGTCGATGAACTGCTCGATCACGGGCCCGTGATCTTACAGCGAGAGGTTGAGCGGCTCGACGTCGACACGCTCGAAACGCTTTCTACAAGGATTCTGGAGCAGGAGCACCGCGCGTATATCAAAGCGGTGAAGTTAATTGTTGCCGAAACGATATTGGTGTAGAAGCGCGCTGCGGTTTTCGATCAAAACAATTTCCCGACAGTTTTTACCGTTGCGTTTTTGACCGTGACAGCCGCCCGATACACTGATTTTTTTGCCTTACTCACTCTACCCTGTTCATTGTCGTTGTCTTCGTCATCTTCGACAGCCTGCAAAACCTCGCCTGTGATCGCGTCGACCTCGACGTCCCAGATTTTTCCGTTTCTGTCGCGGATGTCGAACGAATATTGCAGACGGCCTTTTTCCTTTTCGAGTTCCTCTTCGACGATGGTGCCGCTCACGCCGTTAAGCGCAATGGCACGTGCGGCGTCCATCGAGATTTTCGCTTGTTTTGCGTCAGCGGCGCTTATCTTTTCACTGGCATCGTCATCGTCTTCGGCGTCATCATCATCGGCTTTTAGGATCTCGCCGGTCATTGCATCGATTTCGACATCAACAACCTTTCCGTCGGCGGTCCGGATGTCAAATGCATACTGAAGCCGTCCGTTCTCTTTTTCGAGATCTTCCTCGGTGATCGTGCCACTGACTCGATTGAGAGCAATCGCACGTGCGGCTTCCATTGTGATCTTTGCTTTTTTAGCTTCTTTGCGGCTGAGTTTTTCGCCGTCATCTTTGTCGTCGTCCGGCGCTTGTTTCGATTCTTTAGTTTCTTTGCCGGCTTGCGCGTTTGTGGCTTGCGGCATGCCGAAAACACCAATTCCTAAAACCAACGCAATCACAAAAAACCAGATCATCGCTTTTATTGTTTTCATCTCTATCTCCTCATCTGCCGGGGTTTAACCGTCAAGCCTTACACAATATAATGGTAACTTAATCCTAACCTAATTTAGTGTCAATGTTGCGGTCATGGGAGACGTGAACCGAAGTTCACGTCTCCGCACACCGATACTTTACAGAGTATCAAAAAAGATACTCGTGATTGTTTGATTGCCGCTGACCTCTAGGACAATTATCTCGATCTCATATCTCGAATTTGGTTCGAGAAACTGGTTAGGAACCGTCAACGAGGTTACCGAGGGCGGAACATGAATGCTTACCGCCGGTTTAGAAAACCCATTCGGATCGTCCGGCACTTGTTTTGTAAGAATGACCTCATATCCCGTCCGGTTCAGCGGGTCGCCATCGAGAGTCGTGGTGACGTGATTCCACGTTATCGTCAAGTTTGAGGCAGGTACCGACCCGCCGTCCGCCGGAAAGGTGATGACCGGAGCGGCGGGAATCTCGTGAGTGAACAGCGCAGCACCGGTCAATCGTCTGCCGTCTTTAGCACGACCACGAACCGAGTATTGGCCTTCAGGGAACCTTCTGAGAATCTCCTCGATTGGAACCTCTTCGTTCGGCGGCTCCGCCGATTCAAAAAATATACCGCTGATCGTTTGGGTACGAAGCTGGCGTTGCGGCTCAACCTCGAGCACAATGCGTCCACGCGGGTCATATACACAGAGTTTCTTCCAGTCAATACCGTCAAAAAATCCATGCACACCTGTATCTTCGGCCGTCGAATTGTGTTCGATGATCAACTTCGTCGCCGGCAGCCTGACCGACGGGCCGGTCCTTCCGCAATCATCGTCATCTCTTTGATTGTCTTGCGCCAGAAGTATTTGCGAATCCTCGTTTTTTGTATCATCAGACTTGTCTTGTGCGTTGATAATGCCGCTTCCGGTAAAATACACAGCTAATCCAACAAGAAGAATGAAAGAAAAAATGACAAAAACCTTAGTTATGCTATAACTCTTAAACTTCATAAAACTCTCCTTTTTCTTTGATTTTTAATACCTAAGACCAATGCTTTTGTTCGCCGGTCATACGAAAAGGCCGACGCAATCGAATAAAGTTTCAGGCTATGAACAACTTACAAAATTGAAGATGAACAGGAGATTAACGTTGAAAATAAATAATGGGTGTTACTTATTCGTGCGGTTTCTGCGGCAGTTCGACCTGAAAAACAGAGCCTTTGGAATCGGATTTTTTTAGGGAGAGCGAGCCGTGATGAACCTCGGCGATCCATTTCGCAATCGACAGGCCGAGGCCCGCGCCGCCGCCGGTTGTTTTATCGCCGCGGGTTCGAGCCTTGTCGGTACGAAAAAAGCGGTCGAAAATTTTTGCCTGTTCATCTTCTGGGATGCCTGTGCCGCTATCTGCGATGGAGACTTGATATTGTTTGTCGGATTTTTCAGCCGAGATCGACACTTTGCCGCCGTTTTGGTTGTACTTGATCGCATTGTCGAGGAGATTCAAAAAGAGCTCGCGCAAAAGATTTTCGTCGCCGCGCATTGGCATTTCGCAGCGCGAAGCAAAATCGAGTGTGACATTTTTCTTTTCGGCCAGAACTCGAACATGGCGGATGCACTCGGCTAAAAGCTCGTCGAGATAGATCTCTGTAAATTGAGGCTTAAGCTGGCCGCTGTCGGCACGAGCGAGAATAAAAAGATCCTCGACGATCTTGGTCAGACGTATGCTTTCGTCGTGAACGATCCCAAGCGATTCACGGTAATCCTTAGCGGTTCGGTTTTCTTTTGAAATTGCAACTTCGGATTCGCCGCGTACGATCGCGAGCGGCGTGCGCAACTCGTGCGAGGCGTCCGCCATAAATTGTTTTTGCTGGTTGAACGAGTTTTCAAGTCTCGAAAGCAACTCGTTGAAAACCTTTGCGAGGCCACCAAGTTCATCTTCTTCGTTTTGCACGGCGAGCCGCTCGTTGAGATTAGACGAGCCTATTCTCGCTGCCTGATTACTCATCGAAACTACGGGCGCAAGGCTTCGTCGCGCAAGAAAATATCCGCCCAAACCTGCCAGCAAAAGCGAGATCGGCGCCGCGATATAGAATATTATTCGCAAACCCGCTAGGAAATCAGTTTGTTCTTTTAGCGAACGAGTGGTCAATAACTGGAAAGGTTTCCCGTCCAAAGTCATGGCCGTTTGGAAAACGCGAAAAACTTCAAGATCGCCCGGCACATCAGCAAAGACGCTGTCGTCTGGCCGATTCAGCAATTCCGTTGAAAGCCTTGTATCCGTGACTGACGAGACGACTGGCGAAGCGTTTTTGTCGAGCACGATGACTTTATATTCACCCAGGCTGAGATCGCCGATTTCTTTGACAATCGCATCTTCGATGGTAACGACGTCGCTGCCCGGGTCAATTTCTTCGTCCGGTTCGATGGATTGCTGCCTTTGTAAATTAGCGAGCGCGAGGTCGGCGTCTTCCTTGTGCAAGTCTAATTCGACGCTCTTGGCAACTTCAATCAGGTTACCATTCACCGTTTCATTCAAATTGCGAGCTACCAGAACGTAAATCGTTCCGGCAAAAATCGCCATTACCAGCGCAAAAACGGCGAGATACCACAACGTAAGCCTTGTCCTGATAGAATTGAGCATTCTACTTTGCCGCCGATTCCAGAATATAGCCCACACCGCGTCGTGTGTGGATAAGGCTGGGCGAGAACCCGTTATCAATTTTTGAACGCAGGCGATTGATATAGACGTCGATCAAATTTGAAAAGGCATCAAAATTCTCGTCCCACACATGTTCCGCAATCTCGGCACGCCCGACGACGCGGCTTTGTTCGCGGGCCAGGTATTCGAGCAAAGCGTATTCTTTTGTGGTGAGCGTGATTTCACGCCCGCAACGCCAAACCCTTTGCGCAGCCGCGTCGATCTCGAGATCGGCGACGGCGATTTTGGCTGGCCGAATCTCGAAGTTTCGACGCAGCAACGCTCGAAGTCGCGCGAGAAGCTCGTTGAAGTCGAACGGCTTGACCAGATAATCGTCCGCTCCAAAATCCAGGCCGCAAACTCGGTCGTCAATCGCATCGCGGGCCGTCAGCATCAGGATCGGTGTTGTGGAACCTGCTTCTCGAAGTTCGCGGCAAACCGCAAAACCGTCTTTTAGGGGAAGCATTACATCCAGAATAATGACATCGTAATCGTTGATCGAGGCTTGATACACGGCCTCTTCGCCGTCAGATGCCGTATCGACGGCGTATGCATTTTCACGAAGGCCTTTTGCAACAAAACCGGCAATCCGTCGATCGTCTTCAACTAATAAAACTCGCATTGCTCAAGTATAATACTCCGAAGATGAATAGAAGATGAATAAACAGGTCGTCCCGGAAATGACCGAAAAATTAGCAACGAGACACTTTATTCGCTTTGACAGAAGTGGCGTTTTGAGCGTAGACTCTAGGTTTTCACTTTACGAAGTGATTTATCGTGGAGAGCAAGTATGCCGAAGAGAACGTTTCAACCAAACAACCGCCGCCGCGCCAAAAAGCACGGCTTTCGCGCTCGCATGGCGACGAAGAACGGTCGCGCGGTGATAAAACGCCGACGCGCGAAAGGGCGCAAGCGTCTGACGGTTCAACATTATTAAGATTTTCTTTATCACGAGAAGCTCGGCTGCTAAAACGCGCCGAGTTTCTGCGTGTTTACGCTTCAGGCACAAGGATCGAAGGCCGTTTTATGACGGTTTTTATTCTGCCGAATGATCTGCCGAACCATCGCGTTGGCGTGACCGCGACAAAAAAGGCGATCGGCAAAGCCCACGATCGCAACCGCTGCAAACGTCTGTTGCGTGAGAGTTTCAGATTGAGCCGCGCGGAACTTGGGTGCATCGAGCACCGTTATGATTGGGTGCTGAATGCACGTCGAAGCTTGTTGCGTGTAAAGCTCGACAAGCCGCTGGCGGAATTTAAGGTGATCGTAGGAAGATTAGCCACAAACAGCACAGAGGTTACTGAGAATGTTTGAAATGGAGTATCTATGTTCCGTGTTCTCTGTGTCCTCTGTGGCAAAGATTTAGAATGAAGTTTTTGGTCATCGACATTTTGGGTGTTTATAAGGCGATTGTTTCGCCGTTCCTGCCGCCGGCGTGTCGATTTGAGCCAACGTGTTCTGAATACGCTCGCGATGCCGTCGAAAAGTACGGAGTATCAAGAGGCGCGTGGCTCGGCCTCAAACGAATCTTACGCTGCCAGCCGTTTTGTAAAGGCGGGCACGATCCCGTTAGTTAATGCTAAGTAGTGGAAAATAATAAACAAGGCAATCAAGGACGTTTTTTGATCGCCGCCATTTTATCGATGGTGGTGCTTTTCGGCTGGCAGTATTTTTTTGCGCCAAAGCCAGCTGTAAACACCGACACGAATACGGCAACTCAGGCAAATACTTCTGCAAATACAAACACGGCCGCTCCGATACCCTCAACGCAGCCAACGGCCCAACCGGAAACAGCGACATTAACGCCGGACGCCACGCCAAGCCGCTCGATCACGATTAAATCGCCTTTGTATGAAGTAACACTCGATTCGAAAGGCGCGGTTGCGACGAGTTGGATAATTCTCAAAAACAAATCGCCAAAGAGCGAATATCCGGTCTACGCGGACGGCTCGAACGGGACGAACAAAAAGCCGCTGCAGTTGATCTCACCAAAGGCTCTTGGCCAGACGCCGCGCGAAGTGCCGTTTAGGTTGATCACGCCTGATCAAAATCTGAACACCGCGCTGAACGAACGTAACTATCAGATCTCGGCGACCGAAGAATCGATAAATCTTGCCGCAGGCGAGGAAAAGCAGATCGAGTTTACTTTAATCGCCGATAATGGCGTCGAAGTAAAAAAATCTTTCGTCTTCCGTGCTGACAGCTATGTCACCGACCTTGCCGTTACCGCAAAACAGAACGGCCAGCCGATCGCGAATACTTCGCTCGCCATCGGCGCGAGCATTGGCGATCACGCGATCAATTATCACACGCTATATCACACCGAGGCCGAAGCCGTTGCTGCGAAAGACGGCGACATCATTCGGCATTGGGGAAATTACTCTTTCGAATATGACGCGAATGGACAGGCGAAGCTCAGCGACAAAGGCAACATCGACTGGGTCGGGATGAGTGACGCGTATTTTGCAATGGCCGCCATACCGGCAGCGCCGGTCTCGTCGACCGAATACAAGGCGACGAAATATGACGTCGATATCGAGCCGGTTTACGACAGCATTTTTAATTGGGTGATCCGCAGCCCGAAGAAAACCGAAACGCGGCATCTCGTCACCGCCTTTATGCCAATCGCAGGCGATGGCTCGGTGACAAAGATCTTTACGGGACCCAAAGACTATTTTCTCCTGAATGACCTAAGCAGTTCGATAAAGGGCGCGGACGGCCGTGCAGTCTCGATTGTCGATCTTATAAATTTCAGCAACTACTGGTGGCTGCGATGGTTGACGCGCCCGCTGTCGATACCGATCCTCTACGCGCTCAATTTCTTTAACGGCCTCACGCAAAACTACGGCGTCGCGATCATTGTCTTTACGTTTTTGTTTTACATGCTGCTATTTCCGCTTAGGTGGTCGCAGTCAAAATCGTTCAAGAAAGCATCCGGCAATGCGCCAAAGATGAAGGAGCTGCAGGACAAGATCAAGGCCATGCAGAAGAAGGGCGTGCCGAACGACGATCCGAAAATGCGTGCGCTGCAAATGGAGCAGCTCAAGATGACAAAGGACGCACTGCCGATCGGCGGCTGCCTGCCGATGCTGCTGCAGTTCCCGCTGCTGATCGCGTTTTACACGGCGATCACTATCGCGGTCGATGTTCGCCAGGCGTCATTCCTTTGGCTGCCGGATCTGTCGGCGGCTGACCCATGGCATATTCTCGAATTCGCCTTCGCACTCTCGATGATCCTTTCGATGAAACTAATGCCAACCGCTGCGGCCGTCACGCCTGAACAGCAAATGCAGCAAAAGATGATGACGTATCTAATGCCAGTCATGATGCTGTGGGTGATGTGGACGGCGCCGTCGGGACTTTTGTTATACTGGTTTTTCGGTAACATTGTGAGTTTTGGCCAGCAGATGGTGATCAACCGTCTTAACAAGACCAACACGCCGCCTGGAACTGAGATCGTCGATACGGTGCCAAAAGGCGCAAAGCAGGTGAAGCCGAAACTAGGAACAGTTTAAGAGTGAAAATGTGAAAGAGTGAAAAAGTTTTTTTGAACACAGGAAACGTAGCTTTTTCACGTTTAACCTTTTTCACTATTTTCACTTTTGTTTATGAACGAAACTTGCGAAAACGCAAAAATCTTCCTCGACGAACTCGTCGGCAAGCTTGGATTTGATTTATCAGTTTCTGCCGAGTGGACGGACGAAGGTTGTTTGATAAACCTGAGCGGCGAGGACGCGCACATCGCTCTGACTGAGAACGGCGAGCTGCTCGATGCGTTTGAAACCGTGCTGTTTCAGGCGTTTGGACGCGGTATGGATCGCGAGCACCGCTTCGTCGTCGATGCCGAAGGTTTCAGACAAACACGCAAAGCCGAGCTGCACGCAATGGCTAGATTTGCAGCGGACCAAGTTCGCAAAAACGGCCGCGCGTTTACCTTTGGCGTTCTAAATTCTACCGAGCGCCGTATCATCCACACAACGCTTCAGCAAGAAGACGATCTCTTCACCGAGTCCGTCGGCGACGGCCGCGACCGGCGATTACAAGTTCGGTTGCAATAACAATCAACTCAAACCGGACGGGCAAGATAGACAGGACTTGATTTTTCTATCCTGTTCATCCTGTATATCCTGTTTGAATATGCCTCAAACAATCGTCGCATTAGCAACACCCACGGGGCGCAGCGGTATCGGTGTCGTGCGTCTGAGCGGTGAAGATGCGTTACGAATCGCACAATCAATGACGGCTGCGGATTTCGCCCCCGCTCCGCGCGCGGCTCAACTCAAACAGCTTATTGATCCTGTCTCGAATGAGATTATCGACGAAGCTCTGATAACTTACTTTAAAGCGCCTCATTCTTTCACTGGCGAGGACGTCGTTGAGATCAGTTGCCATGGCTCGCCTGTCTTGTTGCGACAGGTTATCGACATTTGTCTTGCGCAAGGCGCGCGTATGGCCGAGGCCGGTGAGTTTAGTCTGCGCGCTCTTGCAAACGGCCGTATGAATCTCGCCGAGGCAGAGGCGATCCGCGATCTTATAGATGCGCAAACGACTGCGTCGGCGCGACAAGCCGTGCGCCAAATGCGCGGCGAGTTTTCAAATCAGCTGCAGCCGCTCAAAGACGAGCTGCTCAATGTGATCGTCGTGCTTGAATCCGCGCTCGAGTTTGTCGAAGATGATCTACCGCCAACTCAGATCGAGAGCGTGCGAAAAAGTTTGAGTGACATCACCGCTGATGTCTCAAAACTCGCCGACACTTTTCGCGCCGGTCACCTGATACGCGACGGTTTGAGAGTCGCTATTGTCGGCCGTCCAAACGTCGGTAAGTCGAGTCTTTTCAACGCTTTACTCGGCACTGAGCGGGCTATCGTTACCAACATTGCTGGCACAACGCGCGACCAAATTCACGAACGCTTCACGATAAATGACATTCCAATTTCACTCATCGACACCGCCGGTTTACGCGACACAACTGACACAGTAGAGAGCATCGGCGTCGCACGCGCCAAAGCCGTTATGTCCGACGCCGACATCGTGATCGTCATGCTCGATGCGAGCGAACCGTTTACACAAGAAGACGGTGACATCATCGAGTCCGTCGGTGAACTAAACCACATCATCGTCGCAAACAAAATAGACAAGCTCGACAAAACTGAACGTGCAAAGACCGAAGGCCAAAGGCCAAATACCATTCCTATTTCTGCAAAAACCGGCGAGGGCCTGGACACGCTGAAACATGCGATCATCGATCCGTTTTTGACCGACGAGATCAACACTGCCGGATTTCTCGTAACCGACGCGCGGCATCACGACTTACTGCTTCGGGCAAAAACCGAAATTGGACACTCAATCGAAAATCTCGACGCAAGATTGAGCGAAGAGATTACGCTTATCGGTTTGCACAACGCACTTCGTTATCTCGGTGAGATCACCGGCGAAACAACTACCGAAGACATGTTGACGCGGATATTCTCAACTTTCTGTATCGGCAAATAATGATCTAAGGTATCCCGACGAGGTTTAGCGCATAGCGGCCTGTCAGACTAACCACAAAACACCCTACGATCATCAATATGATTCCCGGTGCAAACAGATCCGTAAATTTCAGCCCGCCTTCGCCGTAGGCCATTGCGTTTTGCGGTGTGCTTATCACAAAAGGCATACCAAACGACGCAGCAACAGCAACCAGAATAGCGGTGGATGGAGCCGGTATGATCGCCGTCGCGATCGGGATGAGCATTACGACCGTCGCCGTATTGCTCATGAGCGCCGAGAGCAAAGCGCTCACGAGGCAGATCACGAACAACGCCATCGTCGTGTTTAGCTGAGAAAACGGAATCGCGGCTGACAACGCGGCGACAAGGCCGGACTGTTCGAGCAGACGACCGAGCGTGATACCACCTGCGATCAACATCAGTGTTGACCAGTCGATCTTTAACAAGTCTCTTTTCGTCAGCATACCGGTGAGAAACAAAACCGCCGCCGCCGATATTGCAATGACTGATGAGGGAACGCCGTGGACGGGCTCGCTAAGCCATAACAAAACCGTCAGGGAAATGATCGTGAGGAATTTCCACTGTCCAGTAGTCCTTTCGCCGTCGGGCTCGACGGTAATACATTGGTGTTTCTTTGCCCAAATCTCTTGGTCAGCGCGAACGCGGAACAGCAGCATCACGTAACTGAGCCCGAGCATTACAATTGTCAATGGAAGAGCGAATACCATCCAGTCAAAGAATGAAACGTGATATTTTTGGTCGATCGATGCGATCGCTATTGCGTTCGGGCCGGTTCCGATCGGCGTAGCGATCCCGCCAAGATTCGCCCCGAGCGCAACGGCGACCAGCACGACGCGCCTGATCAGATGATCTTTGCCGAAATCCTGAAGGATGGGCCGGAGACAGGCCAGGATAAGAGCGGCCGCCGCAATATTTGACAGCCACATTGAGAGAAACCCCGTGATCAGTAATACGAATAGTATAAACAGGGAAAGAGAATTTCCTGCCCGACGCAACGCAAAGTGCGCCAGCCATCGATCGATACCGTAGGCCGATGTTCCGACCCCGAGCGCGAACCCGCCGAAGAACAAGACCATAACCGGGTCTGCGGCCCAGGCGAGAACCGACCCGGCGGAGAATTTCGGATCAAGAGGCGCGAGCAACAGCGGGACGGATGCCCACAGCAAGAGGGTCGGAACAAAGGGCGGTGCTACTTCAGCCAGCCAAATGTAGAGACAAACGACCACTATGGCGCCGGCGCGCGCCATTACCGGCGATCGAACAAACGTAAGCGGAATAGCGGCTAACAAGGCCGCGGTCAGTAGTCGATACGTCCAACGATTCATGTACCCTTGTCGCAGCGTCGAATGCCAGAAATCAGGCCGCCTTTACGGCGATCTTTGATTCACCGATCGCGGCTTTCTTCTTTATGAGCAGTGTTAGCACGCCATCCTTGAGCGTTGCGTCGACGCTTTCCGAGTCGATGTTAGCCGGAAGCCGAAGCTTGCGAAAGAATCTGCTGCTTGTCCATTCATCGTAGAACGTGGTGTCATCCTCACGTTTTTCGTCCATGTTGGCTTCACCGCTGACGATCAGGAAATTGTCCTTAACGCTAACTTCTATCTCTTCCGACTTAAAGCCCGGAGCCGCGATCATAACAGTTACCCTATCTCCGGCCTCGAGAATTTTTGCCGGCGCTGTCCGTAGTAGTTCGGATTCGGCCCGAAACCAATCCTCCATGTGGTTTCCAAAAAGTGAACCACGTTCCATGAAAAAATCATAGGCCCGGGCAGCGATGTCCTTTGTGATGTTTTCCACCTTTTCGAGCAATGTCTCAAACTCAACGAAGGGCGGCATTTTGTTACTTTTTTCGGTTGGTAATAATTTTGTTTCTTGCTTACTCATAATAAAACTCCTGAGTTTAGTTACATCGGAGGCTTAATTAAAAAACACTGTTTGAGCTCTCCGAAACAACGAGATTCGCAATCGCTGTGCCTCAAAAAGTCCTGTAAAACGAAGTTGATCGACAATCCTGTGTGAGAAATCGCACGACTATGAGCCGTGACTGCGAAGTTTTTAGCGAGGCGATAGCTATTGGAAACATCGAAAAATTGATTTAGAATCTTAACTTTCGCCTTTGGGTAAAGATGTTCGACGAGAATTTTGATGTGATTGTAATCGGTGCGGGGCATGCGGGCTGCGAGGCGGCATCTGCAGCCGCGCGTCTTGGCGCCCAAACAGCGCTCGTTACGATCAATCTCGATCTTATCGGACAGATGTCATGCAATCCGGCGGTCGGCGGAATCGCCAAGGGGCACGTCGTGCGCGAGATCGATGCGCTCGGCGGCATCATGGGCCGCGTTATCGACCGAACCGGAATCCAATTTCGTCTTTTGAATCGTTCTCGTGGCCCGGCAGTTCAATCGCCTCGTGCTCAGGCTGACCGAAGCTTGTATCGAACCGAGATGCGCCGAGTGCTCGAAGCGACGACAAACCTGCATCTTCGCCAAGGGGTCGCAGTTGAGTTAATTATTGAAAACAACAGAGTTATCGGTGTTGAGATGCAAGATACGCGACGGTTTGGGGCAAAGGCAGTTGTCGTCGCCACCGGAACTTTTCTCAACGGCTTGATCCATTCCGGACGGCAAACATACTCCGCTGGTCGTGCCGGCGAGCCGGCGTCGATCGAATTAGCCGAAAGTTTGAAGAACCTTGGTTTCCCGGTTGGCAGACTCAAAACCGGAACGCCGCCTCGGCTGGACGGACGGACAATTGATTGGGATGCGTTTGAGCCTCAGCCGCCTGACGAAAAGCCTGTTGCGTTTTCGTTCGCGACCGAGAAGATCGAGCAACATCAGATTCAATGCTTCATTGGCTATACTAGCGACCGCCTCCATCAGGCGATACGCGACAATCTGCACCAATCACCGCTTTATTCGGGGAAGATCAAAGGCGTTGGGCCGCGTTATTGTCCGTCGATCGAAGATAAGGTCGTAAAGTTTGCCGACAAAGATCGCCATCAGCTGTTTCTTGAGCCGGAAGGTCACAACACAAACGAAGTCTATCTGAACGGATTTTCGACCTCACTGCCGTCGGCCTTGCAGTTAGAATTACTACAGATGGTTCCGGGTTTTGAGAATGTAAAAATTATTCGTCCCGGTTACGCGATCGAGTATGATTTTGTCGATCCGCGCGAGATGCTTCCGACGATGGAGTCGTCACGGATGAACGGGCTTTTTCTCGCCGGACAGATCAACGGCACGACGGGCTACGAAGAGGCGGCCTGTCAGGGACTGATGGCGGGAATCAATGCGGCGTTTTCAACACAGGGCCGTAAACCTGTTATTTTACAACGAGATGAGGCCTATATCGGCGTGCTCACGGATGACCTGATTCGACACGGAGTCGATGAGCCGTATCGACTATTTACTTCGCGGGCCGAAGCAAGACTCACATTGCGACATGACAATGCAGATCAGCGGCTTTCGCCGAAAGGACGTGAAATTGGCCTTGTCGGCGACAGCGACTGGGGGCGATTCAACAAAAAGCGAGATCGAATTGCCGCTTTGCGAAACTCGCTGGATCACACGCGATTCAAACGTTCGACGGCAGAATACGCCGCCGTTTCGCAGATTGTCGGCTCTGATCTCGGCGATTCGTTTAATTTGTCGCAGCTGGCTATGAGACCAGGAGTCAAACAGGACTTGATCTTGCGTTTATTGAATGACGAGAGTGTACGGATTTCCGAGCTTGAGACCGCGCTCGCTGATTCACTCTACAGCGGTTATATCGAAAAACAGCGAGTTGCTACAGAACGAGTAAATCATCACGATACATTAAAAGTACCGGAAAATTTCCAGTTCAAAACGATCGGCGGGCTTTCAAACGAGATGATTGAGCGGCTCGAACGAGCACGCCCTGTGAATTTTGCACAGGTTCGCAACATTGCCGGATTAACTCCTGCGGCGCTATCTTCCGTATTGGTTCATTTAACTGCGAGTCAACGATCTGCCAATTGACTGATCGTGGCACGTGCCACATCGGGTTCTATTCTCGAAGATGTGGGACGTGCCACGTTTGTAACTAGCGATTTATCGGCGCACTGTGCTAATTTATAAATTCGTTTACAGATGGGCAAGATAATCGCAGTCGCAAATCAAAAAGGCGGCGTGGGCAAAACAACCACGGCCGTCAATCTCGCCGCCGCCTTAGCTGCCGAAGACCGAAAAGTGCTCCTCGTCGATGCCGACCCGCAAGCAAACGCGACCTCAGGCGCCGGAATCGCCCGAAACGTCTCTCGCAAAACGCTTTACGACGCTTTAGTGCTTGGCGAATCGCCGCGTGAAATGGTTATCCCAACCGGAATTCCAACACTCTGGGTGTTGCCGTCGGACAAAAATCTTGCTGGTGCCGAGGTTGAGTTGGTCGAGACGGAAAATCGTCACTACGTATTAAAAAATCTATTGGCGAGTGTAAAAGACTATTTTCACTACATAATTATCGATTGTCCTCCGTCGCTTGGCATTTTGACTGTAAACGGACTTACGGCCGCAGATTCGCTGCTTGTGCCTATTCAATGTGAGTATTACGCTCTCGAGGGTGTAACTGAACTTTTTGACACGCTTGCGAGACTGCGGCGCGAACTAAACCCAAATTTAACGATAGAGGGTCTTTTGCTGACTATGTTTGACGAGCGAACGAATCTCTCAACAGCCGTGGCGAAAGATCTGCGGGATTTTTACGGATCACAGGTTTTGGAGACGGTCATCCCGCGAAATGTCCGCCTTGCCGAGGCGCCGAGTTTTGGACAGCCCATAATGATCTACGACCCGAAATCACGCGGTGCCGAGAGCTATAACCAACTTGCAAAGGAGATTTTAAGAAATGGCGAGACAGTCGCTGGGGCGCGGGCTTAGCGCACTTTTAGGTGAAGATAAAACGACAGCAGCATCAGCTGATGCCGAAATTGATATCGATCTGATCGACCCTAATCCACAGCAGCCGCGAACACGATTTGCGGAAAGCAGCCTCGAAGAGCTTGCGCAGTCGATACGCGCGAACGGTGTGGTTCAGCCCATCGTTGTCCGTCCAAAAGGACAGCGGTATGAGATCGTTGCCGGTGAGCGGCGGTGGCGAGCTTCGCAAAAGGCTGAATTGCGACGGATTCCGGCAGTTGTAAAGGAGGTTTCGGATGATAAATTGCTCGAACTTGCGCTCGTTGAGAACATCCAACGCCAAGAACTGAACCCGATCGAGGAAGCTAAGGCATATCGTAAACTTATTGATAACATTGGACTTACGCAGGAAGTCGTGGCGGAACGAGTTGGTAAATCCCGCACGATTGTCACGACCGCGATGCGTTTGTTAAAGCTACCCGGCGAAATTCAAAAAAATCTCGAGGAAGGAAAATTATCAGCCGGACACGGTCGAGCATTGCTGATGACTGAAGATCCAAAAATTCAGAATTCGATTGCAAGAGCCATTATCGAAAAAGGCCTGTCGGTTCGAGAGACGGAACAGGCTGTAAAAAAAGGCGGAGCCGCAACATTAAAGACTGCAAATAAGAGCGTTACCAGAATAGTCGATCCAAACGTAAAGGTTGCCGAGACAAAACTGATGCGGACACTGAGCACAAACGTGAAAATCCTGCCGGCGAAAAAAGGAAAAGGTGGAAAGATCGAAATTGAGTATTACGGCGTTGATGATCTGAATCGAATTTACGAAGTAATTATTAATAATAAAGGAGTTAACTGATGTCAAAGCGTTTGACGGAAATGGTCAGCTGTGCGGGTTGAGTGGCTAAACTCGCACCGAGCGACCTTGCTCAAGTTTTGAGCAAACTTCCGCCACAGAATAATGAGAACGTGATCGTCGGATTTGAAAATTCGGACGACGCGGGCGTTTTTCGCCTTTCTGATGACACAGCGCTCGTGCAGACGGTTGATTTTTTTACGCCGGTAGCGGACGACCCGGAAATTTACGGTCGCGTTGCCGCGATCAACTCGCTCAATGACGTTTACGCTATGGGCGGAACGCCGATAAGTGCTTTGTCCATAGTATGTTACCCGCAAAAAGGCGACTGGGATGTGCTCGGGCAGATTCTCACGGGCGGACAGCAAGCAATGATCGAGGCCGGTGTCGTTGTCCTTGGGGGACACTCGGTCGACGATCAGGAGATGAAATTTGGCTACGCAGTTACAGGCATTATCCACCCGAAAAGAGTTGTTACAAATGCTGGCTCAGCTGCGGGAGATGTGCTTATTCTGACAAAACCGATCGGTACAGGCGCGATCAACACCGCCGTAAAACGTGGAGTTGTAAAACCCGAAACCGAGGCCGCCGCGATCAAAGCGATGACAACATCCGCAGCCGCGGCGTCAAAAGCAATGATTGCGGCCAAAGCAAATTCATGCACAGACGTGACGGGCTTTGGATTGCTTGGGCATGCTTTTGAGATGGCGAAGGCGAGTAAAGTGACACTGCAAATTGACTCGTCAAAGGTTCCGCTTTTGCCGGACGTTTTAGAGTTGATCTCGCAAGGAATGTTGACACGTGGCGACAAAAACAATCGGGTGTATGTTGGCGACACGGTAAAGTTTGCTGCCAGGGTGTCTGGTGAAATGCAGAGCGCGTTATTCGATCCGCAGACGGCCGGTGGTTTGCTGATCAGTTTGCCGGAAGAAAATGCGGCGGGTTTTTTGGCAGAAATACCTGATGCGGTTTTGATTGGCCGTGTCGTTAGTCACGGCGAGCATTTTATAGGGGTGAGTTAGTTGTTTCTTTTTATCTTCGAATCGATTGGTACATCCGAGCTTATCCTCGTCGGCATTGTCGCGCTCATTTTCCTCGGGCCGCGTCGTCTGCCCGAGATCGCGAAAAAGATCGGCAAGATCACGGCTGAGTTTCGCGGCACGGCGAACGAGTTTAAAGAGACTTGGAAGCGCGAAGTTAATTTTGACGAAGAAGCTAAAGCATTTGACCTCAATAGTTTAGAAGCAGAAACCGAAACTCGTAAACCTGAGTTACCGGTAGCGGATTCAATTGAACTCGTAGAAAAACCGACGATAAAAGAGATAGATGCTGCTGCTTTTGAAAACCTAAAACCAACAGAAACGAATCAGACTGAATCACAAACCGAGATTGCAAACGACAAAAAAAACTGGCTCTAGTGGATGGAAGATTTAGATAAGGAAATTGAACAGCAATCCGGCGGTCAGATGTCGTTTCTCGAACATCTCGACGAGCTGCGCAAACGGCTCGTCAATTCAGTCATCATTATAGTTATTGCTTTTGTTGTATGCTTCGCTTTTTCCGATGAGATCTTTGCGTTTTTAGAAGTGCCGGTTCGCCGTGCGTTGTCTGAGGCGCAGCGGCGCGAAGTTCCGGTGACGGGACTTACTGGCGACGAACGCGTGCTTCCGCTCAATAGTCTTAAAGAAGGCGACCGTGGACGTTTTGTTTTCTCAGAATCGACTAAATTGGGAACCGGCGTGATTCAGCCCGGCGGGTCGGTTGACTCGGTTGTAGTTCGGGACACGGACGGAGAACTTTCGTTGTTTACGGACGAACCGATCTACACAAGTAACGCGGTTATACCTAAGGGTGTCCGACTGCCGGTAAAGCTCGCCCAGGACGTGAACTCCGAACTCAGTGACGAAAAGCTGATCGTAACAACCGCTCAAGAGTCTTTTACTCTCTTTGTGACGGTGTCGCTCTATTCCGCGATTGCTGTCTCAATACCGCTGTTACTGATACAGGTTTGGGGCTTTATCTCGCCGGCGCTTTATCGGCACGAACGGGCATATGTGGTTCCATTCGTTCTTCTGTCGACCATTTCGTTTGTCGGCGGTGCGGCTTTTGCGTACTACATACTTTTTCCACCGGCTGTCGGTTATCTGCTCGGGCTGGCCGAAGAATTTCGGCCGCTTTTGCGGGCCACGGACTACTTCGATCTTATTACTCTGATCATGCTGGCCATGGGGCTGATCTTTCAAATGCCCGCGATTACCTATGTTTTGAGCCGCATAGGGATAGTTTCCGCCGACTTTTTGATTAAAAGTTGGAAGCTCGCGCTCGTTATAATTTTGATTGTCGCAGCGGTGGTATCGCCAACGGGCGACATACCAAATTTATTGCTTTTTGCGACCCCGATGATGGTGCTTTACATAGTTTCGATCTTTATCGCGTGGCTGTTTGGCGAAAAGCGGCAGACCGACGCGTCTGCTTGACGTCAAAGCAACCATCAAAGCTCCAAAATCATCTTGAAATTGAAGCATTTACTGTCTAAAATCAAATCTTTGGAAAATTAGGTTTAGTTAGGTTGTTTCAGAACAGGGAGTTTTAGGTTATGTCGAGATTTAGTTTTATCAGAGTCGCATTGTTTTCGGTCATTGTTTTGGCGATAGCATCGCTTGGTGTCCTGGCTCAGCCTCCTGACAAGGGCACGAAGCCAAGCGAAGACCCGACTGATAAGGCCCGCAACGTCAAACCGGAGCTTAAGAACGTCTATAAAAAATGGCTCGATAACGATGTTCAATACATCATCACCAACGAAGAGAAAAAAGCATTCAAGGCGTTGGCGACTGACGAAGAGCGTGAGAATTTTATCGAGAATTTCTGGCGCCGCCGCGACCCAAATCCGGACACTGAAGAAAACGAATACCGCGAAGAATACTATGAACGCATAGCATACACCAACGAGCATTTCACATCCGGGATCCCGGGTTGGAAAACTGACCGGGGCCGTGTGTACATCGCACATGGCAAGCCTGACTCAGTCGAGTCTCATCCGTCCGGCGGAGCGTATGATCGCCCGAGTTATGAGGGCGGCGGATCGACGACGACTTATCCATTTGAGGTTTGGTTTTACAGACATTTGGAAGGGATTGGCGACGGCCTTGAAATTGAATTTGTTGACCCGACAGGAACGGGCGAGTATCGCCTAGCTCGCGATGCAAGCGAAAAAGACGCCCTGAAATATGTCCCCGGCGCCGGACTTACAACCGCTGAATCGCTCGGCCTTGGCGATAAGGCTGATCGCGTCTCGGGTATCGGCAATAACAACAGGTATCAGCGCGAACAGGACTCGCCATTCCGCAAACTTGAGATTCAGACGGGTCTGATGAGGCCGCCGTCGGTTAAGTTCGGCGATCTGCAAACTCTGGCCGGCGGCGATTCTTTCAGTATTCTTGACAAAGATCCTGTCGATTTCGACCTTCGTGTTGACTTTTTCCGACAGTCGGATGACCGCGTGATAACGGCCTTCACAATTCAAACCTCAAACAAAGAGCTACAGTTTGATGAAGTCGGCGGTCTTAAACAAGCGTCGATGAACATCTTCGGCCGCATCACGGCCGTGTCCGGCAAGCGCTCTGGCATTTTCGAAGATTCTGTCACCTCGACCGCAACGACCGAAGAGCTGAACGAAGCTCGTGATCGAAAATCGGTTTATCAAAAGGCAATCGCTCTCACGCCCGGAACGTACAAGGTTGATGTCGTCGTTCGCGACGTCGGCACTGGTAACCGTGGTATTCGCAATCTTGGTTTTGTCGTTCCTAAGTATGACGAGAAAAAACTCTCGACCTCGTCGCTGATCATGGCTTCGAAACTTCGTGTTACAAACGAACGTGACATCGGTCAGCAGTTTGTGATCGGCAACGCGAAGGTGATACCAAACCTTACGGGCGTTTACAAGCAGGGCCAGGAGGT
>JANOGL010000493.1:0-6068 GCA_031405985.1 Acidobacteriota bacterium
CCATATTCCGGTTTCAACTGTAAGACCCGGTCATAGCTTTTTGTTGCTTCCACTGTCTGTTCGGCCTTGAACTGGATATCGCCAAGCGAGCGCCAACAAGAAATGCATGTCGGATCCGCTTTTACCGTCGTCTCTAACAAACTTTGCAGTTTTTTTATATCCTTTCCCTCAAAAAAGATTGCATATAACCGTTGAGCTTCGCCATAATTTGGATAGTCTTTTATAACTTTCTGCAAAAGTTTTCGGGCCTCTTCCGGTTTATCATCGAAGCTGGCTCGAACCGCATCCCATGTTTGAACATATTGCGGCTCGATTTGGCGACGCAACTGCCATGCTTCAACATTTGACCCGCCTGTTAGCGATCTTGAGCTTTTCAATTTGGTATTGATCGTGACTCCAGAGCTTGTTCCCTCTCTAATGGAGCCTACTACGGCCGTTACAAACGGATCAAAAAGTTTATCAAGACCACCATCTCCTGATCTAATGAGTGGTTCCCTTTCACGGGCCAGAAATAATTGTTTTGAATCTGGACTGAATGCTATGGCGTCAACGCTTGTCTGCGAATCAACGCGTCCGATCTCTGCAAACGTGCGGTCGCCGGTATCGAAGACCACAACACCGTTTGGTCCGGAGCACGCCAGCATCTTTCCGTCAGGTGAAAATGCTATGCTGCGAGCGCCAGTTTCAGCATTGAACAAAGCAACGCGTTTGCCGGTACTCAGATCCCAAACCGCCACCGGTGTGCCGGCATCGGAATCCGGGAGAAGGCGCAAACTTGCTTCGAAACGGTTTCCTTCAACAGGCAAAATAGTAAGCAATGTCGATGACTCAAAATCCGCCACGGCCAGGAGTTTTCCATCCGGCGACGCGCTCGTTGCACGTAGGCCCGGACCGCCTTCGTCAAATACGCGGACCAGCTTTTTGGTCTGCCAATCCCAAACTTCGACATTGCCGCGTCGCTGTTTGAAATCGACCATTCCTATAGCTATCTGCGAATTTACAAAATTTAGCGAAACAATATTACCGTGTCCCGGGTTGATCTCACTACTAATTTTGTTATCGCTGACCGACCACACACACACAATGCCGTCATTGCCACCCGCCAGCAAAAATTTTCCGTCCGCACTCCAGACAGACGCATTGACGATCTTCTTATCGGCTTTGAAGCTGTTTTTGATTTTTAAGGTTTGTGTATCAATAATCGATAACGTGCCCGCCGCATCACCCGCTGCCAGCGTAAGTCCGTCAATAGTTAAACTGAGCGTTAAAACACTTGCAGGCAATGTTACTTCGCGCAATATTTTTCCAGTTGCCGCATCCCAGATCACGATGCGACCGTCAACACCGGCAGATATGATCTCCTTTTCTGTCGGCGAGGACAAAACCTGTGTTGCCCATTCATCGTGAGTCATTGGAGAGGTCTTTATAAGTTGCGCGTCAACAAATTGAGGTCTTACTGTCGATATCATCGTGAGGAGTAAGACGAGCGATACGCATGCAAAAATCATCATTCTTACTTGTCGAAACATAAGTGCGCCCCTAAATCTGTTCATAATAGGTTCAGCATAACGCTTGAACATATGAGGGGGTAGTATTGTCAGCTTTTTTGATAATATTTGTATCAATGTTAATAGTTCTTACAACCACGCCGAATATTGCCGAAGCCGAGTCGTTAGCGGAGAAGATAGTCGAAGCAAAGCTCGCAGCGTGCGTGCAGATCTTGGCGCAGATGACTTCGATTTATGTTTGGGAAAGCAAGTTGCAAAAAGAAGCCGAACATTTATTACTCATAAAAACACTGCCTGTAAAGTGGGACGAGCTTCACAACTTCATAACTGCGAACCACAGCTACGATGTACCTGAGATCGTTGCGATCGATTCCGAAAAAGTTTCTGTACCATATCAAACATGGCTGACTGATGTTCTAACGGAAAGTGGAAAACGGACAATCGAAAATTAAGAAGAGATTTTCCATTATCAATTTTCAATTATCCATTGTCCTTTCCGTTATCAATTCCCGCGTAACAAGTTTTGACAATGAAATCGACCGCGTCTTTTGGTGAGTCGGTGAGGTGGATGAGTGCGAGGTCCTCGGAGTTGATCATCTTTTCGTTGAGCATAGTCGATGTCAGCCAGGCGAGCATACCGCGCCAATATTGCGAGCCGAACATCACTACGGGGAAGTTGCGAATTTTGCGCGTTTGGATCAGTGTCAGCGCTTCGAACAGCTCATCCATCGTGCCGAATCCGCCGGGAAAAATGATGTAGGCGTTCGAGTATTTGATGAACATGGTCTTGCGAACCATGAAGTATTTGAACGTCAGCGACTTGGTCAGATATTTGTTTGGCATCTGCTCGAAGGGCAACTCGATGTTGCAGCCGACCGAAACGGCGCCGGCGTCGTGAGCGCCGCGATTCGCGGCTTCCATAATGCCCGGGCCGCCGCCCGTAATGATCTCGAATCCCGCCGCGCCCAATAAACGAGCGGTTTCGCGAGCGGCTGCGTACATCTGATCGTCCTCGTGCGTGCGGGCCGAGCCGAAGATCGACACGCCGCGCGTTACCGTTGCCAATGAGTCAAATCCGTTTACGAATTCGCCCGTAATGCGTAGCACGCGCCACGAGTCTGAAGTTTTAAATTCATCTTCGGGTTCGGGCGAGCGAAGCAGAACCTCGTCGTCAGTCAGGTGCCAGTAGCCGGGTTCGTCACGGCGCTTCTTAGCCTCGGCGACTGTTTTCGGCACGACGGTTTTTTTCTTCGAACCGTTTGGTTTTGGTTTGGTTGATTTAGCCATCTTTTCTCAGTCTAGAAAGTCTAGAGAGTCTGGAAAGTCTTGAGAGTCGAAATCAAGTCGCCTAATGACTCTCAAGACTCTCTTTACTCTCCGGACTCTCTCGACTAAATACCCATGATGTTGTAACCGCAATCGACGTAGATCGTCTCGCCGGTGATGCCGCTCGCGAGGTCGCTGACGAGAAAGAGGGCGGTGTTTCCGACCTCCTCGGCGCGTACGTTGCGCTTGAGCGGCGATTTTTCGCCCACGTAATTTAGCAGCGAGCCCATATTCTTTACGCCGCGGGCGGACAAAGTGTTGATCGGGCCGGCGCTGATCGCGTTGACGCGAATGTTGTTTTTACCGAGATCGGCTGCGAGATAACGTGTCGAAGCTTCGAGCGCGGCTTTTGCGACGCCCATCACGTTGTAGCTCGGCACGACTTTTTCGGCTCCGTAATAACTCATCGTCACGATCGAACCGCCGTCGGTCATCAGCGGCGACGCGGCGAGAGCAACTTGCGTCAGCGAGAACGCACTTATTTCCAACGCGGTGCGAAAAGCCTCACGCGTCGTCGTCACAAATTCGCCTTCAAGCGCTTCTTTTGGCGCAAACGCTATAGAGTGAATGACAAAATCCAGCTTGCCGTACTTGCTCTTTACCGAGGCAAATGCTGCGTCGACGTCCGCTTGATTTGTCACGTCGCACGGCACGACGAGCGAATCCGTTAATGTCGCAGCGAGTTCCTCGACATTTTCTTTAAGCCGTTCGCCCTGATAAGTGAACGCCATCGTGGCGCCGTGCGTCGCGCAGCTACGCGCACACGCCCACGCGATCGAACGCTTGTTCGCCACGCCGAAGATCATTCCTATTTTGTTTTCGAGCATATCTTGTCAGAACCGCCTGCGTAAGTGGGCGGTCAGCTAGTTTAGCAGCATCGAGCATTTAAGCGAACTGACCCGCCGTTCACGCAGCGGGTTCTGACTATTGTTCACTGACATAAACTCTTTGCAGCATCTCAAAATCGAGCAGCCGAATGTCGATATCGACCGGCGTATCGGTAAAGCGCCGCGTCACCAGCATACCGCGAAGGTTCTCTTCCTCTTCCGCAGTCAGCTGAGTCACAAGCACGATCATCAATCGCAAACGCAAGCGGCTCTTCTGTTCGGCGAGTTTTTTTTTCGCCTGCGTAACTTTTTTAAGCATCGCCTCGATCTTTTCCTGACGCATGTCGGGCGTGACGAGAAACGCGGCCTCGATGCACGTGACCAGGTCCTGATCGACCAAAATGCCATCGAAGTGAGCTCCGCCGATCTGAACGTGTCGCATGAGCGGAAGATTTTCTTCCTGCTGAATTTGGCGAAGCGCGAGATCCTCGGCGACGATGTACGCAGACAGCAGATCATTTAACTGATCGGTGCCAACACCGAGCAGACGCGCGAGTTCGAGCACCTCGACGTTTACGTTTTGCCGCTGAATTTCGGGCATCGCCGCGTCCCAGCGAATGAACCTGCGGTCATCGACCGCCTCGAGACGGCGCGTTTTTGCCATATCGAACAATACCGCTATGATGAGCAGAAACGTCGCAGCGAGAAAAATTATCGCCGCCGTTGTGTAGCCCGATGTTGCAGATACCACGACGCCCGCGATCAAAACCGCGAACAGCATTCCCCACGCGACCAACGACGGATAATCGACCTTCCGCTTTTCAAAACGCACGAGGGGATTTGCTGGTTTTGGGTTCATGCTAGTATTTACGCCGTCGTCGTGCGCTCGAACGGGATATCGTCAAAATGCGTCATCGTCTTAAACGCCTTGAAACGCTCATTGATCTCAGGATAATCGAGTCCGTCGACGCGCTCGGTGCCGAACTTTTCTACATTAAATGACGCCATCACCGAGCCGTAGATGCACGCGCGCCGCAGTGTATCGTCGTCGATCTCGCCCTGCGACGCGAGATACCCCATAAAGCCGCCGGCGAACGTGTCACCCGCGCCCGTTGGGTCGAAAACACTCTCGAGAGGATACGCGGGAGCGACAAAATAGCCACTCTGTGTAAATAGTGTCGCCCCATATTCGCCGCGTTTGATCACGACGGCTTTGAGGCCGTAATCCATGATCTTGCGTGCTGCTTTATAGATGCTTGGCTCGTCCGTTAACTGCCGCGCCTCCGCGTCATTGATGATGATGCAATCGACAACCTTGATAGTCTCGATCACCGCGTCCTTCATCGACGAGATCCAAAAATTCATCGTGTCCATCGCGACGAACTTCGCGTTTGGGCACTGCTCGCGAACTTGTTTTTGTAAGCTGGGCAGGATGTTTGCAAGGAACAAAAGCTTTGCGTTTTTTGAGTTATCAGACAGTTTCGGGTCAAACGTCTCGAACACATTGAGCTGCGTGTCGAGCGTGTGCGCGGTGTTCATGTCGTAATCGTAACGGCCGCTCCAAAAGAATGTTTTGCCGCTCTCAACGACTTCGATGTCGTCGGTGTTGATCGCATGCCGCTTGAAAACCGCCCATTCGTCCGTCGTAAAATCACCGCCGACGACGCCGACGGCATTGACCTTCGTGAAAAAGCTAGCGCTCAAGCCAAAGTGCGTCGCCGCACCGCCCAAAATCCTTTCTCGCTTGCCAAACGGCGTCTCCAACGCGTCAAACGCAACCGAGCCAACTACTGTAAGTGACATATTTTTAGTGAACAGTGCACAGTGAACAGTGGTCAGAGAAGATTCTCGTCTGACCACCGCCTACCGACTACTGAGCACTGCTATTTTACACGCCACGGCGGGTTTTTGCGATTGTCGCCTGCGTGAAAAAGGCAGATCTTGTTGCCGTTTGGGTCGCGGAGGTATGCTTGCCGCCAGAGCCAGGGGCGGTCGGTCGGGTCTTCGTCAAATTCGAGGCCGAGAGATTTGAGGCGGGCAACTTCGCCGTCGAGGTCTTCGCATTCGAAGTAAAGCACGATGTTATTGATCGGCGTGTGCTCACCGTATTCGTTGACCGAGAGCGTCGCTTCGCCGTCGGGGCATTCGAGACGTGCGTATCGCGGCAGAGAATCGACGATGCGTTTGAGGCCGAGCTTCTCAAAAAACTCGACCGTCTCGACCGTTTTGTCAGAGTAGATCGTGACCTGATTGAGGTTCATTACTTACACTTTATTTCAAATAGGATAGACAAGATAGGCAGGATACTTTTTTGAATCCTGTTTATCCTGTCTATCCTGTTTGAACTCTACTTTCCTGCCTTCAGAACGGCCAGGTTTTTCACGGCTTCGTCCCGGAATTTGCTCTC
>JANOGL010000389.1:0-3083 GCA_031405985.1 Acidobacteriota bacterium
CCACGATGCTTCGTCGCGTCGCAGCGGGCCCTATGTGGTGGTGGATTGCGGCGCGGTGGCCCCCTCGTTGACTCAAGCTTGTTTCTAATTTAACCAGATAATTAACGGGTGACTGTGCGATAACACACATAGATTTTGTTCAAAGGGCAAGAAATTGGTTTACAGAGCCTTGCCTGCTTTTATTGAAATAAACGGTGAAATCGTAATTTATTTAATTAGGTGAAACAGAGTTGTTTTACCACCTTATCCGAAAAGGCAAGTGCTCAGTGTTTTTGAGCATACGCAAAGCCGAGAGTCCGCTAAAACGGGATCGTCCGGCTGCCGAAGTGAGGTCACATGCAAAAATTCTCCGTCTTAACTTTTGTGCTTTTGGCTGTATTGGCAGTCACTACCCCAGCTCAAAACTCAAGCAAAAATCAAGGCCGAACTGCTGTGCGTCTCGCAAGTGCCGACAGCATCGAGGATCTTTTTCGACCACGTCGCGTCGAAAATGTTGCCGCGATCAACGTCAAAGCTGTCGAACGTGTCGCTTTTGAAATGCTGAACAAACAGCGTGTCAATAACGGGTTCTCGCCATTGGTTTGGAGCGATGAACTGGAAGCGGTTGCACGTGAGCACTCGCAAAACATGGCCGAGTTTCAGTTCTTCAGTCATCGCGGGCTCGATAACAAAATGGTTAGTGACCGAGCGGACGCTGCCGGTGTTGGCCGTTGGCGAGCGATCGGCGAAAACATCGCGTTCAATCGGGGTTTTGACGACCCGGTCGGCAAGGCGGTTGAGTTGTGGCTCGATTCGGCAGCGCACAGACGCAACCTGCTGAGCGCAGCCTGGAGAGAATCAGCCGTCGGCGTTGCTGTTGCCGAAGACGGTTCGTATTATTTCACTCAAGTTTTTCTAGTGAGAAAGTAAAAAGAGAGCTTCGAATTCACCATGAAATCAGGCCGTTTCGCTTTGAGATGGCTTGATTTTTTTTGCGTAAGGTTACCCTCGGCTGTCAACAATCTCTTGAGTTCATCCGTGCATTCGTGGCTGAACACGGTTTTTTATTTTATGCTTTAGACATGTCGTCGGGCTTTTCATTGCCATCGTTTGCCAAGGTCAATCTGCTGCTTCGTGTCCTCGGAAAGCGTGATGATGGTTTTCATGAGCTTTTTACGGTATTTCAGACCGTTTCACTGCACGATACGCTGCATTTTGGCGAGAGCAGCGAGGTCGAATTAACTTGTGACGATAACCGTGTACCGATCGATGAACGGAATCTGATAGTTAAAGCGGCGGAGGCTTTGCAGGTACTCCGTGGCGTCAATAACGGTGCGAGAATCCACCTTGAAAAACGAATCCCATCCCCCGGCGGGCTCGGCGGCGGATCATCTAATGCCGCTGTCGCGCTCATCGGTTTGAAGAAGCTCTGGAATATGGAGATCACCGATCACGATTTACAGGCAA
This sequence comes from Acidobacteriota bacterium, assembly GCA_031405985.1. GTDB lineage: Bacteria > Acidobacteriota > Blastocatellia > Pyrinomonadales > Pyrinomonadaceae > OLB17. Next base: position 1,447 of record JANOGL010000389.1, read on the forward strand.
TTGCAGCCGAGCTTGGCTCGGACGTACCGTTTTTTCTACACGGCGGGACTGCGATCGGCACAGGTCGCGGCGAAAAGGTTGAGGAGATTGATGATCTCGACGCACAACACCTGCTGATCGTTACTCCAAACTTGGCCGTGTCAACAAGTGCAGCTTTTGCAGCACTGAAACGCGCAAACTTGACAAATTCGGAGACAGAAACTATCCTCACAGTTTGCCGAAACGAGGCTAAGTCATTGGATTTACGGCATTCGGCGCTCAAAAACGATTTTGAGCAAAGCGTTTTTGCTGACTTTCCTGAGGTTAAAAGAGTGAAGGAGACTTTACTCGAACTTGGGGCCGCCCACGCCGCGATGAGCGGAAGCGGAGCTAGCGTTTTAGCAATATTTGACAAACAAGAGACACGGCAAGCTGTACAAAAAGCCCTCGAAGAGAATCGAGATTGGCGAAAGTTTGCCGTATCAACCGTTTCGCGTGAGAACTACGCGAAAGCACTTTTTGTGTGAGGTTGTTTCCGTTTTTCTTCGATTTCTAATTGGGGCGTAGCCAAGTGGTAAGGCACCGGTCTTTGGATCCGGCATTCGTAGGTTCGAATCCTCCCGCCCCAGCCAGATGTGAATTCAAAACGGTCAGCTTCGCGATAAGTTGGCCGTTTTTATTTGAATGTTGGTCTTTGTGTCAGCAGCCCGCACGTAAGTAAGGGCTCAACGCAGATTATGGACAACATTGAGCCCTTGTTTACACGCGGGCTACTGACACGATGAGCGTCACTGGAAAAATCAAGGTCTTCTCGGGCAATGCGCATCCGGCGCTTGCCGAAGAGATCTGTGCCGAGATCGGTATCGAGCTTGGAAAGGCGAGCACCGAGCAATTTTCGGACGGCGAATTCAATTTTCAGATACTTGAGAACGTTCGCGGCCACGACGTTTTCATTGTTCAGCCTACGTGCCCGCCGTCAGATCGTCATCTGATGGAGTTATTGATAATGATCGACACCTTTGTCAGGGCTTCGGCGGAGCGAGTGACTGCAGTGATACCGTATTTTGGCTATGCGCGATCGGATAAAAAAGACCGGCCGCGTGTTCCGATCGCGGCGAAACTGGTCGCAAATTTGATAACTAAAGCCGGCGCTCATCGTGTTTTGACGGTCGATCTGCACGCTTCGCAGATCGGAGGATTTTTTGACATTCCTGTCGATCACCTTTATGCGGCTCCGATCGTGGTTGAATACTTTAAGACAAACCCGATCGAGAATCTGATCGTCGTCGCGCCCGACACGGGCGGCGCCGAGCGTGCTCGTGCCTATGCAAAGCGTCTCGACGCCGGTCTCGCACTTTGTGACAAACGTCGCGAGCGTGCTAACGAATCCGATGTTATGAACATCGTCGGCGATGTTAAAGGCAAGAATTGTCTGATCATCGACGATATGTGCGACACGGGCGGCACGATCTGCAAAGTCGCCGAGGCGCTCCACAACGCCGGTGCAAACGAAGTTTACGCGTGCTTTACGCACGGCGTGTTGTCGGGTAAGGCTGTTGATAACATCACCGGCTCGCATTTGAAAAAAATAATTGTGACCAACACGATTCCGATCAGTGACAACGGCAAGCCGCTTGTTGACGGCGGCAAGATCGAAG
>JANOGL010000027.1:0-12627 GCA_031405985.1 Acidobacteriota bacterium
GAGAGACATTTATCATGAGACACGATTTTCGAGCGCCAATAAAGGTGATGATAAATGGGATATCGCGAATCTGGCATTTCAGGGAGCTGCTCACAGTCTTGTTTTCATTAGCGTGGGAAATGACGACAGACCTATGTCGAACGACGAAATCTTTGCAGAAGGTAAGAAATATAATTTAATCGACGAGATAGTTGGACGCTTCACATCTATCGTTAGGTATTTGGTAATTTTGCTTATGCTTCTTCCCGCACTGACGATATTTTTTATTGTTTATGCTGATTACCAGTCGTTGAGCCAGTGTAGCCCGCTTCGACCGAATTTTTTGATGCTTCAAGACGCTGTAACTGGCAATTTGAAATATATTTTTGATCGTGACGTTTTTTTCAGCATTGTGGTTGGGACATTTACTATGATTATTTGTTTAACCAGCATCGTTTATCAGGAGCGCACAACTAAGGCCTTGAATGCATTCGCTCGACGACTTGGACTTAAAGATGTTACTCCGTCACATAAGATTGCAACTCTGGAACTAACTGTTTCAAAAAATGGCGAAGTGGTAATTGAATGGGAAAGTGACGAATTCGACGCACTCGAACTGCAATACCGCAAATCCGGCACCGAAATGTGGCAGTCGGCTGACAAGAGCACCGAAAAGGTGATAGAATTTGCTCCACCATTAACTACACTAGGCGCTCCGGAGAAATTCGAGTTCCGCGCCGTCTTTCTCCAAAAGAATACCCGCGTCGGACAGTGGAGCGCTATCTATTCGATAACGGTCGGGTGAAGTGAATGGTGAATAGGAGCCTTTCATATAGGAGAAAATTATGCCAGACGGAAAAAAACCGGTAACTGCGATCCAGGTGTTTGCTTTTGTGATCGTGTTGTTGACGATAAGCGCAATAGTGTGGGCGGTTGGATTCAGTGGCGATTTTCTTAAAGAAGCTGCAAGAGTCAATGGCCTGATCAAATTCTCGGCGGCAATCGTGGTCATTGCGATTGTCTTTATCGTCGTGTTTTATTTCGTATCCGGCACCGGCAGCACTGAGGAAAGTAAACTATTCAGGCTGGAATTTATGCAGACCGTAAAAGATGTAACGCCAATGCAGTGGGTTGCGTCATTGATCGGCTTGTTTACAATCGGCGGAATCATCTGGGTGATAGCAAGCGGCGACGATATTCTGCGAAACGCAAATAAAACTCGCGGCCTGATCACATTTTCGGTGGCAATCGTGACCGTCGCGATTGCCCTTATCATGGTGTTTTATCTCGTATTTAGCACGGGAAAAGATGTGGAAATAAAGGAGCGCTTTACATTTGGTAAGGACATTCTGATGGTTTTTGTCGGCATCCTCGGGACAATTATGGGTTTCTATTACGGCGCGGACAACCTCAGTAAAGACCAGATCGATAGCATTGCGAATGTTGTTCAAAAACCGGCCGGTTCGCAAGACTTCGAACAAAAAGCGCTCGACCTCCTTATCAAAAAAGACTTCGATGGGGCCGTAAAGGCTTTTGACGACGCATTTAATGCAACCCCGGCATTGGCCAACATAAGCAATATCGCCGGCATGAGGAAGATCCTGGCGGATAACAAGGTCGCATTCATGGCGGCCAATGATGATGCAAAAAAAGAGATATGGCGGGCTATATTTCTTGACATCATGACCAAAAATTTAACTGCCGGAATGACGGACGAGATGAAGAAGACGGTCGAGGACTATTCCAAGCCTCCGGCAAGCCCAAGTCCAAGTCCGAGTCCGAGCTCAAGTCCAACAGCAACGCCAACGTAAATAATTTTAAAAATGAAATAGGAGAAAAACATTATGCGTGCATTTACAGATGAAGAAGTTCTGCAGCGAGTCAGCCAGCTGCCGACGTTTACGGGATTTCCGAATGGCGTGCTCGAGGTTTGGATACGATCGACGGCGGATGAGTTTGATTCGTTCGACGACAAGGCGTTCACTTACGAGTGTTACGGCAACACGAAAAAGCCGAAGTTCATTATGGCTCGCAACGGGACGACGAACGCCGGTTCGTACGGGCTCAAGAACTTTGCTGAATACAATCACAAGGGCTGTGCCGTGCTCAAAAGCGACACGATCATTTACGATTCGCACGTTTGGGGCCTGCACAAAAAGAAAGACGCGTATCGCCAGGTCAAGGGCTTTCCGTACTTTCGCGATAACAACAAGAACAACCGGGCCGAAGAGATCGGCACGGAATACAACGACGTTATTCTCGCGAACGTCCACCGCGCCGGCGTGAATTCCACCGTCATCAAAGATTGGTCCACCGCCTGTCTCGTCACGGCGAACCTGCAGAAGTTTTTCGACTTTCTCGCCTATATGAAGTCGAAGGGCAAGCCGCCGCTAACCGTCTGCATTCTCAAGGAATGGCGCGCCGACGCGCCTCTGGCACCGGCAAAGCTGAATCGTAAATTCTTTTTCGACAACGTGCGGCTGAATCTTTTTGGCGGCGCGCTCAAAGAATCACAGGTCCAAGGCCTCGAAGCAATTCTAAACGAGTGGGACAAGAACTGGGCCGGTAAGGACGACCGCTGGCTCGCGTATATGTTCGCGACCGTGCACCACGAGACCGATCGTAAATTCGCCGGCATCGAGGAATACGGGCCGGACAGCTACTTCAAGAAATACGACGGCCGCCTCGATCTCGGCAACACTCAGCCGGGCGACGGTCTGCGATTCAAGGGACGTGGGTTTGTGCAGATCACCGGTCGCGCCAATTACACGAAATACACGGGCGTCCTTGGCGTCGATCTTGTCAAAAAACCCGAACTTGCACTCGAACTGAAACACTGCGTCCAAATTATGTTTCACGGAATGGCGACCGGCGGATTTACCGGCAAGAAACTCGGCGATTACTTTAAGGGAAACACCGCCGACTGGATCAACGCACGGCGGATCATCAACAAACTCGACAAGGCAAACTTGATCGCCGACTACGCGAAACAGTTCTACGCCGCGATAAGTTATACGACATAGTTTATTGTTAAGATGAACTTCGCAATCAAAACCGTCTCGACGGAATGCACTTCGAACTGGCGGTGCTGGATAAGTTTCCGTGAATCTTATGATAACTGCGCCGACGCAAAATCGGACTCCCACGGTCGATAGGATTCAAGCGTTGTGGCTGCGATTATTTGACAGATTTTAAAGTAATGTCACAATAGCGTTATACCAGCAAAAGCATTTGTCCCTTAGCAAGATTATTGGCATCTGCAGTGTTTTGTCGGCTCAGATAATTACTTATGTGACGATATGAGCGAAGAAAAAAATCGCGGACTCGCGCTTTCGGGCGGCGGATTTAGAGCGACGCTGTTTCACCTCGGCGTCATCAGGATAAACAACGAAACTTTCTGAGTTCGCTGCCATAAATGATTTCACAAGGACACTCGATGAACTATGCCCGATGCTAAAGGTCCGATTAAACTCAACGACATGCTCTGCGAAGAGCTGAAACACATTCGCGGAGTCGAGATCACAGATCGAAAACTCGAGAGTGTCTTTAAAACGTTTCTCGAACAGAACTTGACTGCGTTGTGTTTTTCCGGCGGGGGAATACGCAGTGCAACGTTTGGGCTCGGCATTGTGCAGTCGTTAGCTAAACACGGATTGCTCGACGAATTCGATTACCTCTCCACTGTTTCGGGCGGCGGATATCTTGGATCTTGGTTGTCGGCCTGGATTCGCCGCGAACAAGTAAATAATTTTGAGCAGATTATCAATCAGCTCGTAGAAGATTCAGAAAAATGCTCCGACGTAAAGAAATTTAGTGAACTTGGAAAAAAGATCACTGATCTCGAAAAAAACATCAACGCCCTAAAAGATGAGCAGCAAACTCCTGCTGAATCGAAACATTTCTCTGCAAGAATAAATGCACTTGAGTTGAGGCTTAATAAATTAAAAGAAGATCGGAATGTCTGCGCCGACGTCGAAAAGCTCGAACACTTGCATAGCAACATTGCCACAGAAGATACCGACCTTTATACAAAATTTCACGAAGTAAACACGTTTGGCGTAAAAAGAGTGCAGGACAAGTTGAATGCTCACATACCTGCTCGCCCGGCAAACCCTGACGATCCGATAAGTCCAAACACAGAACCGCGTCAGTTTCAATATCTCAGAGAATACAGCAACTTCATGAGCCCCAAGGTCGGGCTGTTGTCGGCTGACACATGGACGCTCTTTGGAATATATTTACGAAATTTGTTTCTCAACTGGACGATTTTCGTCCCCGTTCTTGCTGCCGTTCTCTTAATACCAAGGATCATCATTCAATTTACAAGTCTTGCAAAACCTCACGACTATGCGGCGCTCGTCATATTTATTCTCGGTAATCTATGCGGTGTCGTGACGTTGTATTTCGTGATGAGCCGCATTCCGAGCGCAAGTAAAGAGGGCATTAAACCGACTCAAAACACCGATGCCGGTGTGATTCGATACGCGATCATTCCGCTAGTGATATTGGCATTTTCGCTGATCACATTAAGAGCGTGGTTTATGCACGACATAAAAATAGATGGCGATTGGTATAGACTTTTCTCTCTCGAACTTTACGCATCACTTATCGCAGCGTTTATTCCTGCTGCACTTTTTCTGGCATTAAAATCATTGTCGTCGACTGATTTTTTGTCGTGGAAAACTCTCTGGACTGCAATTGCAGCTCTTCTTGCAACATTAACAGGACAAGTGCTTGGGTGGATAATTTCGAGCATTTGGCTCGATAAGACTTTCTTTGAGAAGGCATTTGCCTTTGGACAGAGCTCGCTGCATCTGCAGCTTTATGTCATTTTTGCCTTGCCGATTTTCCTACTGGTTTTTTTGATCTCTGCAACTGTGTTTGTCGGATTAGTAAGTAAAGTTTCAACTGATGACGACCGTGAATGGCTCGCTCGATTTGGAGCATGGATATTGATCGTCAGCGGCGGCTGGATCGCACTAAATACAACTGTTTTGCTTGGCCCGGACCTAATCGGTTATTTGGTGAACGCGGTCAACAAAGATTGGTATGACAAATTAATTTCCTCCGGAATCACATTGTTTGCAGGTATTTCGGGTTTGTTGTCGCTGGCCGGCGGCTTTTCCGGCAAATCAACTATCAGGACCGAGGCAAAGCAAAGTAAGCTGTCGGTTTTTTTATCAATAGCGCCGCAAATTGCAGCGGTGATATTCATGGGTTTCATTCTCGCAGGTTTGGCGGCAGCCACCGGATGGTTGCTTGAATATGTTCAGCTCAATCTCAATTTGATGATGTCACCAAGCCAAGAGATCTTATACCTCCTCGCTTGCTTTGCCATACTATCGCTTCTCGGCATTGTCATGGCCTGTTTTCTCAACGTCAATAAATTTTCGCTGCACGGAGCTTATCGCGATCGGCTCTCACGTGCATATCTCGGCGCGTCGCACGTAACGCGCTCAAGCAATACCTTTACCGGGTTTGATGATAGTGATAATTTCCAGCTGCATCGATTAAAAGGACAAAAACCTTTTCACGTAATAAATGCGGCTTTGAATTTGATCGGCGGCTCGAACCTTGCCTGGCAAAATCGTCGCGCGGCAAATTTTACAATGACTCCGCTGCATTGCGGAAGTTGGCCGCTCGGATACCGTCAGACAAATGAGTACAGTCGCAATCTGAGTCCGGGCGCATGCAAGCACATTCGTTATTGCAACAAGTTTGGCGATTCGTGTAGCTCGGTCGAAGATTGTGAGCTTCCGGGCAAAGCTCTCCGACTCGGAACGGCGATGGCGATTTCAGGAGCAGCGGCAAACCCGAACATGGGTTATTACTCATCACCGGTGGTTACCTTCCTAATGTCGCTCTTTAACATTCGACTCGGTTGGTGGCTGGGTAATACAGGTCATGTCGGCAGTACAAAATCTTGGTTTGGTTGGGGGCAACAGTTCTGCACCAAACCGAGTCCGACAATTGCCGTGCTGCCATTGATGAACGAAATGCTCGGTCGAACAGATGTGAGCAGAAAATATTTAAATGTCTCGGACGGCGGACACTTCGAGAATCTAGCTCTCTACGAAATGATTCTGCGACGTTGTAAATACATTGTGCTGTCTGACGCCGCTGCTGATGGCGAATTCTCTTTCTCAGAGATCTCGAACGCAGTCCAAAAATGCTATGTCGATCTTGGTGTAACAATAAAATTCAAAAGCGGCATAGATATATTTTCAAGAGAGACAGCCGGGGAAAACAAAGATCGAAGAAAGCGTTTTGCTATAGCAGAAATTATCTACCCCGAAAAAGACGGCAATAAAAATTTCAAAGGCCATCTGATCTACATCAGACCCTCATTCTATGGTACCGAACCCACCGACGTCGTGAATTATGGAAACGCTCAGCTCACCTTCCCACACCAAACAACGAGCGATCAATTCTTTGACGAAAAACAATTCGAGGCGTACCGCGCACTCGGTTTTTACACGATGGAACGTATCTTTGCTGATAATGAAACAGATGATCTCGATGATTTTATGGATATTTTGCTATACCCAAACAAGAAACGACGCGAATAATTAAATTTGTGAGGTGAAAGATGAGAGTACGAAGAACTAGGAAGGGTCTGACGGTAAACGCTATCGCCGGAACTTGCGTTGTTATGCTTGGTCTTGATTTGAGCGATGCAACCCGAGCCGGCTGCCTAGGTTTTGCAGTTCGCCGCGAACGCTCGGACACTGGCGAGGTCGAATGGCTCCGCGGAATGAAATGCTTTGAGGCAACGGAGGACGATGGTGGTGATGGTGACGGCTTTCGCAGTAACAAACATCCGTTCCAATCGTTTCAATGGGCTGATTATGCAGCTCAGCCTAACACCGAATATACATTTAAGGTAATCGCTTTATACGGTGATCCGCATAACCTGACCGAAGGAGCCAGCGTCAGCGTAAAGGTCAAAACAGAGTCTGAATCCGGAGCAACACATTCCGTATTTTTTAATCGCGGAGCCGCCGCCTCCCAGGCATATGCTCGACGATTTAACAACAAGTATCCTGACGATCCCTCGCATGGCCCGGGCTACAATGCGGCGTACAAATGGCTTTCACGTGGGCTGTTCGAATCGCTTATCAACTTTCTCGCACGCGCGACGGATAGCACTTTTTCGCTGCACGGCGCAATTTACGAATTCGAATGGCATGGAACGCTCGAAGCTGTAAAGGCCGCAGATGATCGCGGCGTACACGTCGAGGTCGTCTACGATGCGACCGATGCACCGCCGCCACCGCCGAAAAATAACACGACTACCAAGAACCGGCATGCCGTGGCGACTGCCGGAATCCAGAACCTGTGTCACGAGCGCACACAAGGCACGATCATGCACAATAAATTTTTTGTGCTGTCGAAAAACAATCAACCGGTCGCGGTGTGGACAGGGTCGACAAATCAGACTGAGAACGGCATATTCGGCCACTCAAACGTCGGCCACATAGTCGAGGATGCGACCATAGCGGGCGAGTATCTCGAATACTGGAAGGAACTCATCAAAGACAACCCCGACATAGACGATTGGGCGGAGACAAACAATCCGATTCCTTCATTTCCGCTCACGTCCGATCTATCCGTAATTTTCTCGCCACACAAAGGTCTCGCCGCACTCGATCTGTATGCCGGGATCGCAGACAATACGCGGAAGGCGCTATTCATGACTTTTCCATTCGGCATGCATAAAAAATTCCAGGCGGTTTATGAAAAAGAGGCGAATGTTCCTCGAGAAGAACGCCGTGTGATCAATCTGGCCCTGATGGAGAAAGAAGGTAACGGCGCAGGTCTGGCACAGGGCAAGATCGACGTCGACCGCATCCGCAAGCGTTCAAACGTGATCGTCGCTCTCGGCAATAACATCAAGATGAATGTCTTCGACCGCTGGGTTAAGGAGATGCCAAAACCGACCAGGAACGCAGGCGTCCTATGGGTTCACACAAAATATATGCTGGTCGATCCACTTAGCAATAATCCAATCGTTGTCAGCGGTTCGGCAAACTTTAGCAAAGCGAGCACCGACGATAACCATGAAAACATGCTTGTAATACAAGGTGATAAACGTGCGGCAGATATTTATCTCGGCGAGTTCATGCGCTTGCACTCTCATTATGCATTCCGAGAAACTGTCGCAAAAAACTGGAATAACAATCAAGTTTGGAGGCCCCAGTTCTTAAAACCAGATGATACATGGCAAGATCTTGATTATTTTGATCCAGGCACCGAACGTTTTATGAAGCGAAAGTACTTTGCAGGCCGCAAGGTTGACGTGAACTAGAGCTTTGTGTGAGTTATCTCAAACCCTGACCGAATTGCTCCGTGCCGAATGAGCCGATGCCGTTTAGGCGAAAGCTAAAGACGAACTTTTTCTCCTGACGCACGCCCACATTGAAGGTGTAATACTGCAGAGCAAGCGAGCAGCAGTCGTAAGTGTAGCCGAGTGTGTAAAGCGAGCTGATCAAAGTCGATTGACGAACGAAGCGGCGATTCTGAAAATCGAAAAAGAACGAAGCCCCGCCATACGGCCCACGAGTCCGTTGTCCGAGCAACAACGACGGGCTCCATTGCGAACCGCGCAATGTTCCCGCCTCTTTGCCATCACGATTCGCAAACTGGGCTAGTGATGGTATCAGCGTCACGGCGCGCGTATAGTAAAACGTCTGAAACAGTTTTACAAATGCCTGATCATAGCCGACCGTCGCCGAAATCGCGCGAATCCCATCACCTTGAAACCCAAGATCGAGGCGCGAATTTACAAAGATCGTTCGTTGCGGCCGGTAAGTAGCGTCGATATTCAGCGGCGAAAATCTACGCGGAACTCCGCCGAATGTATAAAAACTCATCGCCGTAATCGGCTCGATCTGATTTCTTCGTCCGGGCGTCAACGCTCCGCCGAATGTCTTGTCGAAAAAGTATTTTCCCCTAACCGTCAGTGTAAAAATTTCATAAGGCTGTACTGAGAGCGTATCGCCATTCGATTTTGCCTGAAGACGCAACAGCCGCTGCGCATCGTCGGTCACCGCTTCGCCGTACCGCCGCGTGTAAATGCGGTTGGTGACACCAAACTCGACCTCGTTAGTATTCGTCATCGTATCGACGTGATCGAAACGAATAACGCGATTGAAATTGTCGATCCCCTTCACCAAACGGTACGTGATAAAAGGTTCGATCACATGACGAAAACGAAACGCGTCATCTTTGCCGTAAAAGTTTTTTGCCAGGGCAACAGGCCGCACATCGAATGTAAATTCGCCGTACTTCCTGATCACATCACGCCCGATGACGCGGCGAAGATCGTCGAACGAGTTTGAGTAATACGTAACACGCGTCGCTCCGGTGAGCGTAAAATTAAAATTACGCGTTTGGAACGGCAGAATTATCTGCGGATAAATGTCGAATCGCTGAACGATCGAGGGCGTAACGACAGGATTACGGGTTCCAGCTGCCTGAGCATAGAGGTCGAGATCGGCGACCTGTTCGCGCCGCGACACGCCCTCTAGACTAGACTTGAACGAAAAATAGGCGCCGCCCAAAAACGACAGCCGCGACGGGCGCTTATCAAACGAGATGCTCGGTATGTTACGGGTTTTTTGCTGAACGTTAGGGATCGATATCTCCTGACGACGTGCGATAAAGTTTAGCGTGTAATCGCCCCAACTCTTGTTAATAAACGCCTGCGAAACCTCGATCGGCGAAATGATCTGCTGAATGCCGTCCGAAAATTCCTGACGAAACGCGAGGCTCGATGTTTGCCGTAGATCGACGGCCGCAGTAAAACCGTTTGGGAAATACTGCACGCCTTCGGCATAGACGATCGAGCCGCCCTGATCTGGATGAGCCGCGTCAATACCCGGCCCGAAGATTCTGTCCTTGACAGCATAAAACCCAAAGTTGAAATATGAACGCGAGTTTGCACGGGTTCGAAAATCCAAACCGTAACCTATCCCGCGTGACGTGAACAAATCCGCGCGCACCGTCACATCCGCCGATTCGCCAAGCGTTTGATAATACGCGCCCGAAAGCCGGGCACCTTTTCGCGACGAATAGCCAAACGTCGGCGTCAAGAAACCCGAACTGCGATCTTTCTCTTTTATCGGAATCGATGCGAATGGAACGATGACGAGCGGAATGTTTTTTATGCGAAATTTAGCTTTCTTGAGTTTTAGCCTGTCATTGGTTTTGATGCGAGCCTCGTCGGCAGCGAAACTCCACTTCGGCACAGCTTCCTCGCAAGCCGTGAAAACGCCTTTTGTCACGACAACCTCATTGAGAGCAACTCGTTCAACACGCTCGGCTCTAAAGTAAATTACAGTTCCATCATTTGTCTGATTTGTAAAACCGGTCGAATCTTCAAAAACGCCGAGTTTTGTTTTGTAGTTCCACACGCCCGTCGCCCCGGTAATTCGTTGGTCGTCACCCTGATCAAAGATCACGCTGCCGCGCGCGACAATTTTGTTCTCAGCTTCGTAGATCGTCACTTCGTCAGCCTGAAGGCGATAAATGCCGTAGCGAATATCGACGTTGCCGCTGTGGCGAATGATGCGGGCGTTCTTCTCGCCTTCAACGCTTTGTTTGACCGAGTAAACTACGACCTCACCGTCGCCGCCTTCTTGCTCGACGGTCGGCTTCTTTTTAGATTTCGGAGCGCTAATGTTCTGTGCAGGCGAAACGGGATTTACATTTGGAGTGTCCGTAATCGGATTTGAGAGTTGCCGCTCGACTGGATTAGTTTGCTGAGAATACGCGGCGACAGTCGCCATCAGAGTGAGCAAAAACGCAGCTATCGACCTATTAAACCACATCGAATCAATAAGATAAGTTGATGCTAACAAAATGGAGCCAAACTATAAAGGCCGCTCGGACGAGTGTATTTATTTCGCCGTCAGCTCAAGGACAAAAAAGTCAGTACCGTCGATCCGCGTGATCGTTCCTTCGTTGTAGGGTGCGGAAAAAAACGGGACGGCTGTGTACGACTTACCTTTTAGGGCGACATCGCCCCTCATCTCGCTTTGCGATCTCAGTTCGGGGTGAAACAAGGCTTCGGTTTCGATCGTCGCATCAGCGGCACTTCCGGTTTTCTCTAGTTCGCTTGCAAGTTTATCTGTATCGACCTTATCAAATCGCAAAACAACAGTTAGGCGCTTTTGTGTTTTGTCTTCCTTGAAAAAAATGTCTTCGGCTTCGTAAGGCATGTTTATCAAAAGACTGAGCTCCTCGGCATTCGTCCTTACTCCATCGGTATTTTCTGAAGATGAATTCGAAGCCGGAGACGGAGCAGCATTCCCGTTGGCACGCCCGCCGCACGAGATGGACAGCAAAATTTGTGATAAAGAGAGGAAAACCACGGCAAGCCGCCTGAAATGACTCATAGGTCAATTGTAAGAAGTCGGTTGCAGGTTTGCAATTTGCTCGGCCCGCGTAACGCGCCGCGCCGCGAGATTGCGAATAAAAAGCCCTTAAACTAAGATGATAAGGGTATTTTAATTAAACTTTGATGGACACGACCGAAGTAAAAACAGCAGCGACCGATGCCCAAAAAGACGTCGAACGTTGGGAAGAGGAAACGCTCAAGCCCGTTATCGACCAGCGGCCCGAACGTAAAAAAACTTTTGAAGGCGTGAGCCTTGAACCCGTCGAGCGGCTCTATACTGAGGCTGAAGTTGACGGCATCGACGTCGGTTTCCCCGGCGAGTTTCCGTACAAACGTGGAATTCACCCAACGGGTTATCGCGGCAAACTCTGGACGATGCGGCAGTTTGCCGGTTTTTCGTCGCCCGAGAAAACCAATGCCCGGTTCAAGTATTTGATGGAACACGGCCAGACCGGCCTGTCGGTCGCATACGATCTGCCGGCGCTGATGGGTCTCGATGCAGATTCGCCGCTGAGCGAGGGCGAAGTCGGCAAATGCGGCGTCGCAGTTTCGTCGCTCGCGGATTTCGAGGTTTTATTCGACGGAATTCCGCTCGATCAGGTCACGGTTTCGCAGACGATCAATGCGCCGGCGCCCGTTTTTTTGGCGATGTATCTCGTCGTCGCCGAAAAGCAAAAAGCCGATTTCAAAAAGATCTCAGGCACACTTCAGAACGACATTCTCAAAGAATACATCGCACAGAAAGAGTGGATCTATCCGATAAAACCGGCGATGAAACTCGTCATCGACACGTTCGAATACACAACAAAGCACGTGCCGAAATACAATCCGATTTCGATCTCGGGTTATCACATTCGCGAGGCCGGTGCGACGGCGTTGCAGGAGCTCGCGTTTACGCTGAGGGACGGAGTCGAATACGTCCAATACGGCGTTGATCGCGGAATGGACGTGGATGAATTTGTCCCGCGGCTCTCGTTTTTCTTCAACGCTCACAACGACTTTTTTGAGGAGATCGCCAAATATCGCGCCGCCCGCGTCATTTGGGCGCGAACAATGAAGGAGCGCTTCGGCTCTCGAAGCGCGCGCACGATGCAGCTCAGGTTTCACACGCAAACGGCGGGCGTGTCGCTCACGGTTCAGCAGCCGCTAAATAACATCGCACGAGTCGCGATACAGGCGCTTGCGGGCGTGCTCGGCGGCACGCAAAGTCTGCACACGGATTCGTACGACGAAGCGCTCGCGCTGCC
>JANOGL010000034.1:0-9522 GCA_031405985.1 Acidobacteriota bacterium
ACGGTCGGCGTGCTTGGGGTGATCGTGCCGTTCGTCGCGGGTTATTTTATCGCTCTCGCGTGGGGCGGCTCGTTCGCCGAATCGATGTTTATCGGAGCCGCCCTTGTCGCAACATCGGTTGGAATAACGGCCCGCGTTTTGAGTGCTCTCGGTTTGCTTGATTCGCAGGTTTCTCGTATTATCCTCGGCGCGGCTGTCATCGATGATGTCCTAGGGTTAATAATTCTGTCGCTCGTCTCGGCCGTTAGCAAGGGCGAGGTCAGTTACGTTGCTCTCGCAAAAACAGGAGGAGCGGCGATTCTCTTCGTCGCGTTTGTCGCGCTCGTCGGCTCGCGAGTCATTAACCGGCTTGCTCCGTTCATCGAGCGGCTTCGTCTCGGTAAACCGTTCTTCACACTTGGTTTGATCTTGTGTCTCGGTCTCTCGGTCGCGTCCGCTTATGTCGGCGTTGCCGCGATCATCGGCGCCTTTCTCGCCGGTATGGCTCTCGCCGAGGCCACCGAAGAAAACCGTAAAATGCATCAGATGACGACCGGAGTCAGCGAGTTTCTTGTCCCATTCTTTCTCGTCAACATTGGTATGCAATTGAATCTGCACGTGTTCAAAGATCTGGGCGTCGTTACCTTCGCGATAGTTTTGACGCTGATCGCCGTAATAACAAAATTCGCCGGCTGCGGCATCGGCGCTTGGGGACTAAAGCCTCGAAAAATGGCACAGGTAGGAATCGGAATGGTGCCGCGTGGTGAGGTCGGCATCGTCGTTGCACAAATTGGTTTGGGATTGGGCGTGATCGGTCAGCAGTTTTTTGCAGCCGTGCTCTTTATGGCTGTCGCGACTACGCTGATCGCACCGCCGTTTATAAAAATGCTCTTTGCCGAAGACAACGATCGCGACGGCATGCCGGACCAACCAAATCCCGAAAAGGTCAGAGAAGAGTTTTCGCGCATTGGTTAATAAGGGGTTAATGCAACCAACTTGTCGATGCGGCTAGACGTCAAACTAATTACAAAAATATGAGTTTGGTTATTCGCTCGACATTGATCCTGAACTTCGCGTTAATGCTTTCCCTAACAGGACTTGCTCAGGCAACACGCTCGATAACAGTTTCAACCGAGCCGGGCGCGACCGTTTGGATCGACGGCGTGCGTTACGGCAAAACGGATTCGAGCGGAAAGCTGACGCTCAAGACAGTCGCAGTCGGCGGACACACTCTGCGTGTTAGAGCTGATGGTTTTAGGGAGAAGACGCAGCCGCTCTCAGCCGTGCAACGCGGCGAGATAAAGATCTCGCTCGTGAAAACCACCGACGAAGCCGAACTTGCCTTTCAGGAGGCCGAACGGCTCACGACCACTGACCGCGAAAAGTCTGCTGACGCATTTAAGCGCGCGATCAGCTTGCGGCCAAGTTATCTGGAAGCGCACATCGCGCTGGCTCGTGTTTTGTCCGACGCCGGCGATCTTGACGGAGCGAAAAAGGCTATCGCCGCGACGCGTCGTCTGCGCCCAAAATTTGCCGAGGCATCGGCAATCGAAGGCCGCATTCTCAAAGAAGCCGGCGAAGAACAAAAGGCGATCGCCGCATTCAAACGCGCGATCACCGAGGGCCGCGGCTTCCAGCCCGAGGCTTATACCGGTCTCGGTCTTTTATATAAGGAAAAAGCCGAAGGCTCTGGCGGCAGCGGCGATTTTGATGGCGAAGAAGTCAATTACGCGGAATCCACAAAATACTTAAAAACTGCCCTCAAACAACTTAGCGGAGCGCCCGACGCGATCATCATTTACCAGCTTCTGGGCTTAATTTATGAGCGTCAGAAAAAGCCGGCCGACGCCATACAAGTTTATGAGGAGTTCCTTCGCTTCTTTCCCGACACGGCCGAGGCCGAGGCCGTTCGTTCGTTTATTGTGCAGCTTAAGAAAGACCAGGTCTCGCCAAAATAGGTCAGTCTGACCGAATTTAATTCAGCCCAAAATAAATTGTTGACACGTGAAAGTTTAACTGTGTATTATTAGTTATCAACGATGTTGATCATCGTTTACCTTGTAAAAACTTCTCGATCAAATTGACCCAAAGTTCTCTGCTAAGTAATCCGCCGCCCCGCGTTTTCTTGAGAGAACTCAATCCACTTAATCAATGTCAGCAAAACTAGGCGAAATTCTCGTCCGCGAAAATCTTATCACTTCGCAGCAGCTGCGGGAGACGCTCGAATACCAACGTGCCAACGGCGGTCGTCTCGGCTCAAACCTCGTCAAGCTCGGCTATGTTTCCGACGACGTGGTAACCGCGGTTCTGTCGCGTCAGTACGGCGTGCCGTCGATCAATCTCGATCTTTTCCAGATCGACAAAGACGTTATCAAACTTATCTCCGAGGAAGTGGCGCTCAAATACTCGATTCTGCCGATCACCAAAGCCGGTGCAACGCTCACGCTCGCGATGGCCGATCCGACAAATGTATTTGCGATGGACGACATCAAGTTCATGACAGGGCTGAATGTCGAGCCGGTGATCGCTTCGGAATCGTCGATCCAGCTTGCCGTCGGAAAATATTACAGCGGCTCTAACGAGATCGATATTTTCGACGCAGCATTTGCCGTCGAGGCAGAGAACTTTGCGCCGACATCTCCCAAAAACGGTAAGAACGGGCATGCCAAGCCAAAGCTTAGAAATCAGCAGCCCGAAGTCGAAGCTCTTTCGGAATCCGATCTCGACGTTTCGCTCGACCGTTTTGAATTCTCCGGTGACGGCAGCGAAGATTTTGAAGTTGTTGAAGAGAAAGACGAGATCGATCTCGCCGCGCTGGCACGCGCGAGCGCAGACGCGCCGGTCGTGCGTCTCGTAAACGTCCTGATGGTCGACTCGCTTCGCCGCGGGGCATCGGACATTCACGTCGAGCCGTACGAAAAAGATTTCCGCATACGCTTCCGCATCGACGGCGTGCTCTACGACGTTATGCATCCGCCGCTCAAGATTCGCGATCCGCTAATTTCGCGCCTCAAGATCATGGCGAAACTCGACATTTCCGAAAAGCGTCTGCCGCAGGATGGCCGCATCAAGATCAAAGTCAAAATCGACAATCGTTCGCGCGAACTCGACTTTCGCGTCTCGACGTTGCCAACGTTGTTTGGCGAAAAGGTCGTGCTCCGCTTGCTCGATAAAGACAAGCTGATGCTCGACATGACCAAGCTCGGTTTTGAGCAGGAGAGTCTTGATAAATTCCAACGCGCGATTGCAAATCCGTACGGAATGGTGCTGGTGACAGGTCCGACAGGTTCGGGTAAAACAAACACGCTTTACTCGGCGCTGCAAGCGCTCAACACATCCGAGACGAACATCATGACGGCCGAAGATCCGGTCGAATTCAATCTGCAGGGCATCAATCAGGTGCAGATGAAAGAGCAGATCGGTTTGAACTTCGCCGCTGCGCTTCGCTCGTTCCTGCGTCAGGATCCGAACATCGTTCTCGTCGGCGAAATCCGTGACTTTGAAACGGCTGAGATCGCGATCAAGGCCGCTCTTACCGGTCACCTTGTGCTTTCGACGCTGCACACGAATGACGCGCCTTCGACGATCTCGCGTCTCGTGAATATGGGCATCGAGCCTTTTCTCGTCGCGACGTCGGTGAACATCATTCAGGCGCAGAGACTTATCCGCCGCGTTTGTAATGAATGTAAACAGGAAGTTCATATGCCGCCCGAAGGTCTCATCGAGGTCGGCTTCTCAAAAGAAGAAGCGCCGGGCATCAAGCTCTACAAAGGCAAAGGCTGCTCGAATTGCAACAATACGGGTTACCGCGGCCGCGTCGGTCTCTATGAAGTGATGGATATGACCGACGAACTGCGTGAATTGATCATCATCGGCGCAAGCGCGATGGAATTGAGAAAGAAAGCTATCGAAGTCGGAATGATTACGCTACGCCAATCAGGTCTTCACAAAATACGCGCAGGCATCACGACCATCGAAGAAGTTGTTAAGGAAACGGTTTTATAAGTTTGGAGGAAATATGATAGCGAGAGCAATTGCATTATCATTGGCACTTTTGATCGGTATCGGCACGATAGTTCCGCTCGCGACGGAATATGCAGAGGCCGGGCCAAAAACAAAACGTAAGCAGCGCAAGGCGAAGAAATACAAAAAATATTCGCGTGCATGGTGGCGCCAGTATCGCGCCCGCATGAAGCGTAAAAAGGCGATGCAGGCCCGTAAACGAGCACTGCGTCTTCGACGTATGCGTCTTGCAAGAATAGCTGCAAAAGCTCGCGCGAACGGCGAAAAACCGACGGTTGCGAAGATGAAGAAAAACACTTCGTCTTCCGCCGCAGTTTTGCCCTCGGGCGATCCGGCACCGGCCGGTTGGCGTCCTGCGCAGGCCTCGCCCGCCGAGTTACAGTTCCGCGTTGACAATTCTGCGGGTGACCAAGTCGGTTCGGCTTCGATCTCGGTTGTTGGTCCGGCGATGGGCGATTCGTCCAGCTTTAACCGCACCAAATCTGTCGGTGGTGTTGCGACAACGGCGCTTCGCCGTGACGTGATCGACCGCATGATCCGCGAGAATGGCTGGGTCGTTAACGATTACCAAAAGGAAATCAGCGGGCAGCAAGTTTACGTCGTTGTCGCGCAGTCGCAAGCGAAGAACGGAGCATTGCAATCGCGCATGTTTTACTTCACCGAAGTCGACGGCAAGATCTACAGCGTCTCGACTAACTCGCCCGCACAAGAGCAAGAACGCCTCGCCGAAGAAAGCGAGAAGGTAATCAACTCGCTCAAAAGCCGCGTGCGCCCCACGCAACGCGCCTCGAACTAGTCACAAGTGACGAGTGACAGGTAACAAGTTTTACCTGTCACTTGTCACCCTTCACCTGTCACCAATCTTATGAGTTACGAACAACAGACATCGGTAGAATCGTCGGTCACGCTGCCCGAGTTGCTGCGCAAAATGACCGAGCTGGGCGGATCGGACCTTCACCTTTCGACCAACTCGGCGCCCCAGGTTCGCGTGCACGGTCATCTCGCACCACTTCCGGGCTTTGCGAACATGTCGCCGTCGGACACAAAACGTCTCGCGTATTCGGTTCTTACCGACGCGCAAAAACATCGCTTCGAAGAAAATCTCGAACTCGACTTTTCGTTCGGTTTAAAAGGAATGTCGCGTTTTCGTGCGAATATTTTTAATCAGAAAGGCGCGGTCGGCGCGGTGTTTCGTGCGATTCCATACGAGATCAAAACGTTTGAAGCACTCGGTTTGCCCACCGTTGTTTCAGACATGTGCAAAAAACCGCGTGGACTCGTGCTCGTCACGGGACCGACCGGTTCGGGTAAATCGACGACGCTCGCATCGATGATCGACAAGATCAACATCGACCGTCACGATCACATTCTCACCATCGAAGACCCGATCGAGTTTCTTCACAATCACAAAAACTGCATCGTCAATCAACGCGAGGTCGCCGCTGATACACATTCGTTCGGCGCCGCGCTTCGCACGGCACTTCGTCAGGACCCCGACATCGTGCTCGTCGGCGAAATGCGCGATCTCGAGACGATCGAGATGGCTCTGCGTATCGCTGAAACAGGTCACTTGACCTTCGCGACGCTGCACACAAACTCGGCGTATTCGACGATCAACCGTATCATCGACGTGTTTCCGGCTCAGCAGCAGGCGCAGGTTCGCACGCAGCTCTCGCTCGTGCTCGAAGGCATCATGTGCCAATCTCTGCTGCCAAAATCATCGGGCGACGGTCGCTGCATGGCGCTCGAAATCCTGATTCCGAACGCCGCTATCCGCAACCTGATCCGCGAGGACAAGATTCACCAGATCTATTCGATGATGCAGACCGGTCAGGACAAATTCGGCATGCAGACATTTAATCAGGCGCTCGCCACGCTCTACCACAAACGCCAGATCACGCTCGAAGTCGCGATGCAGCGTTCGTCAAATGCAGACGAACTTCGCGAACTCATCGATCGCGGCTCCGGCCTCAACGAATCTTACGGTGGCGGCGGCGGCGCCGGCGGCGGCCGTCCCGCGACTCGCCCAACACAACCCGCCAGCGGCGGTAGCCCATACGCCCAGGGCCGGCCTATCGGCGAACGTCCGCCAGTAAGATAATTAAAAATGAAAAATGAAAAATTAGAAACTTCAGGTTACGACATTTTGCATTTTTAATTTTGACTTTTTAATTGGAGATAATTATGCCAACATACGCTTTTAAGGGAAGAAACCGACTCAACGAAATGATCGCCGGCGAAAAAGAAGCCGCGAATCAGGACGAGTTGCGTGCTTTATTGCGACGCGAGCAGATCGTGCTGACACAGGCCTCGGAGAAAGGCCGCGAGATATCGATCCCGAAACTTGGCCGCCGCAAGAAGGTCAAGGCTAAGGAACTCGCCGTCTTTACGCGACAATTTTCGGTCATGATAGACGCCGGTCTGCCGCTCGTTCAGTGTCTCGATATTTTGGCTGAGCAACAGCAGAATCCGTTCTTCAAAGACGTCCTGCGTCAGGTTCGCCAGAATGTCGAAGAAGGTTCGACTCTCTATCAGGCTCTCGAACGCCATCCGAAAGTTTTCGACAATCTCTTCACATCGATGGTCGAGGCTGGTGAAACGGGCGGCGTGCTCGATCTAATCTTGCAGCGCCTCGCAACGTTGATCGAAAAAGTCGTCAAGTTAAAACGCAGCGTCGTGTCGGCTTCGATCTATCCGGCAGCGGTTATAGTCGTCGCCATCGGCGCGATCGCGATCATAATGGTCGTCGTCATTCCGCAGTTTCAGCAGATCTTTCTAGGTTTGTTAGGGCCGGGCGAATTGCTTCCGTTGCCAACGAGAATCGTGGTCGGAATAAGCAATTTCCTAGCCGGCTGGGGCGGTCTTACGACTCTCGTCGCTATCATCGGAGCGTCAGTCGGAACAAGCTTTTACTACAAAACGCCCGGCGGACGCTGGCAGATCGACAAGCTAATGCTCAAGGTGCCGATCATCGGGTCGATCCTGCGAAAGGTCGCTGTCGCACGCTTTGCGCGAATTCTCTCGACACTGCTTTCGTCAGGTGTGCCGATCTTGCAATCGCTCGACATCACGGCTAAGACTGCCGGCAACGTCATCGTCGAAGATGCGATCCTCAAGGTTCGTGCCGGCGTCGAACGCGGCGAAAACTTTGCCGATCCGCTCAAGGCAACCGACGTGTTCCCGCACATGGTCGGCCAAATGATCGGCGTCGGCGAACAAACCGGTGCACTCGACGCGATGCTCGGCAAGATCGCCGACTTTTACGAGGAAGAGGTCGATGCGGCCATCGGCGACCTGCTCGCCTTGATGGAACCCGTCCTCATCGCCTTCCTGGGCATAACCATCGGCTCGATCGTCATCTCAATGTACCTGCCGCTGTTCTCACTCATCGGCAAACTCTCAAGCCCAGGCTCGAAGTAGGACAAATGAAAACTATTGATTTCAGCACCTATATCGTTGTTTACAATCTTGTCATCGGCGTCCTGGTCATGCTTGCGAGCCAAAAACTCGCAGCTTACGCCGGCTATCTTAACACGGCCAATCGGACAAAAATTGTAAGATTGGCACATGTTTCGACATTTGCATTCGGCGCGTGTATCGCAGTATTGTCAGCGTTTATTTATGTTGCATTCCATGTGCTAAGAATAGGCGTTTAGGCTGTTCGTCAACAAATTAGTGGCCAATGGTGAATGATGAGCGATCATCATTCACCATTTTTCTAACGTTGGTCACGGGCCGAAAAATAATACGGATGACAAATTGAGTGAGACAGATAAATTTATGAAAAACCGTATCACTCTCGCGTTCGTGACTCTCGTGCTGGTCTTTCTTTCGTTTTCACCAGAAACGAAAGCTAAACTCAACCACGCCTTCCCGACTTTGCGCGGCAAAGGAGCGATAGAAAAACTGAAACAAACCGGTCAATACCATTCGTTGATGGAAGCGGTCAAAGCCGCCCGTAAGGACAACAGCCAGACAAGCGGAGAAAACACTGAAGCCGCTCTCGGACAATCTGCAAAACTGCTTGCGTCCGATGCCGCGAGAGACGACTTCTTCGGCTTTAGTGTCGCCATCTCGGGTAATACCGTTATTGTCGGCGGATACGGAGAAGACACCGCGCCGAACGAATTTAATGGTGCCGCGTACGTTTTTGTCAAAAGCGGAGCAACTTGGTTACAGCAGGCAAAATTGGTCGCGTCAGAGGCCGCGTCGAACGACTGGTTTGGCTCCAGCGTTGCCATTTCGGGCGATACGGCCATTGTCGGTGCGTTTCAGGAAGACACAGATTTTAGATTCGACAATGGTGCCGCCTACATCTTCGCTAGGAGCGGAACAATTTGGACGCAACAGGCGAAACTGCTCGCTTCCGATGCTGCGTCATTTGAAAACTTCGGTGTCAGCGTCGCCGTTTCGGGCGACACCGCAATTGTCGGCGCTTATGGAGAATCCACCGTACCAAACATCGCCAATGGAGCGGCATACGTTTTTGTCAGAAGTGGAACAACATGGACGGAGCAGGCAAAACTACTCGCATCCGATGCTGCGTCAAACGACTGGTTTGGCTTCAACGTCGCCATTTCCGGCGATAGAGTGATCGTCGGTGCTGAAGGGAAAGATACCGCGTTGAACACTAATTGCGGCGCCGCATACGTTTTTGTAAGAAGCGGAACAACATGGACGGAGCAGGCAAAGCTCCTCGCATCCGATGCCGCGTCAGACGATCGCTTCGGCTTCAGCGTGGCAATTTCTGACGACACCGCAATTGTCGGCGCATATTGGGAAGACACGGCAACAAATACTGATAACGGCGCGGCGTACATTTTTGCGAGAAACGGAACGATCTGGACTGAACAGGCAAAGCTGCTCGCATCTGATGCCGCAACCGAGGACCTATTTGGAGTCAGCGTCGCCATCTGGGACGATACCGCAATCGTCGGCGCATATTGGGACGACAACCCACCGAACTTCGGCAGCGGTGCAGCATACGTCTTTGTGAGAAGCGGAACAACTTGGTCACAGCAGACGAAACTGCTTGCTTCCGATGCCGCAATAAGTGACGGATTTGGCAGAGGCGTCGCTATTTCAGCCGACTCCGTAGTAATCGGCGCTCCTACGGAATCCACTGCGCCAAACATTGCCAATGGCGCGGCTTATGTTTTTCGCGCCGTCAGATCCCCGTTCGACTTTGACGGAGACGGCAAGACTGACGTGTCGATCTATCGTCCGTCAGTTGGAGAGTGGTGGTATCAGCGGAGTTTGGATGGGGTGGTGCCCGCGGTGCAGTTTGGGACGGCGACGGACAGGATCACGCCGGCGGATTACACCGGTGATGGAAAGTCCGACATCGCGTTCTGGCGCCCGTTGAGCGGTGAGTGGTTTATTTTGCGGAGCGAGGACAGCACGTTCTTTGCGTTTCCGTTTGGGGCGGCGGGCGACATTCCTGCACCGGCTGATTACGATGCGGACGGGCGAGCTGATGCGGCGGTGTTTAGGCCTTCGAGCTCGACATGGTTTATCTCG
>JANOGL010000066.1:0-23318 GCA_031405985.1 Acidobacteriota bacterium
CTCCAGTTAAGCTGTTCATATCCACACTCGGTGGCCGGAGCCACTGTCCGTGTTTTTCCCGATTCGAATTCCAGTACCTGAATCTCCCGCTTTCCCTGTAAGCGGAGAACATACGCAAGCTGACGCCAGTCGGGCGAGAAAGCGTAATTGGATTTATTCCCTTCACCCGCGACCAACTTCCGCGCCTGTCCACCCTTGATAGGCTGTTCCCAAAGGTCGCCCAGCGCCTGAAACGCGATGCGCGAGCCGTCCTGCGAGAGTTCGGGCTGCTCGATGGTTCTGAGCGGTGAAGTCGTGCCGGGAGCGACCGGCGACCATTTTGGAGGTGCTGTTGACCGCCGAATCTCCAAAGTGACTTTCGCGCGGAAGGGGACCGCCTCGCGCTGACCTCCAGGGAGCGCGACCTTCCATAGATGGCCGAGGTTGCCCAGATACATTTTTCCATTATCAGCGGACACCGCGAAACCGGCGTGTTCGCCTGAAACGGGGAAGATGCGTCTCCCGACGTCCTCGGAGATCGGAGAGAACAACACGTCATGTCTTGCATCAGCGTCCGATCTAACATAAAACCCATCGGCTTTAGGACTTGGAACAACTGGATCCACCATGCCCCTGAACGTTCGAATCGTCGACACTTCGCCCTTGCTGTCCAGGACCTCGATTCTCGTTGTGACACGACGGGAGGGCACGAATGATTTCGACGCACCATCCAAAAGCAGCCCCTCGCTTTCCGAACCTGGGTCACGCACCAAGAGGCTCCAGCCCACTCGACCATCCGGCAGATAAAAGGCTGCCCAGACATCGTCCTGCTTTCGGAGAGTTTCGGGCTCACCGCCGACGAGTTTGACTTGACGCACTTCCGCCGGTGGCCGTGGCATCGAATAATTGGAATTCCATGACTTTCTTTCAAGCCTAAGGTAAATTAGCGACTGCCCATCTGGCGCCCAATTTGGTCGATCAGCCCAAACCTCATGGGTCAATTGCCGTATCTCCTTGGTCGCCAATGTGAGCAGGAAGATGTTGCCCTCGCCGCCGTCGCGGTCTGACTGGAACGCGACGAGCTTGCCGTCGGGCGAGATCGCCGGGTCGTTGTCGTAGTACGGCCCGAACGTGAGCTGCTCCGCTTCGCCGCCCTTGACCGAGAGGCGAAACAGCTTGCCGAGCATCGTGAAGATCAGCCATTCGCCGTCGGGCGTGACGGCAACATCCGGCGCCGTAACCTGCGTGGTCTCAAACTGAATAGTCCGCCACCCATCGGCCTGCGAGGTTGCAGCCGTCTTAGCGGATGATGGCTCAACTTTGGCCGTTTTCTTCTCCTGCCCGAGAACGGACGGGGTAATAAACGAAACGATCGGAACGACAGTCACGACCAGCAAACAAGCCGGGGTCAGAAGTTTTTTCATAATTGTTTACTCCGTGGCTATTCCACGATTTCCTGGGCATTGTTTTCACCGCATTGGCGGTGGTTGAATGTAGCCGTGGTGTTTCAACCCACGGTATGTGAAACCGTCACCATTTTTTGTCGCGTCAGCGACAACTGAATGTCTGCCGACGCCCGCGATTCAACCGTCGCTGACGCGACGCAGATCGTCTTGTTCGCTTTTCCGTGGGTTCGAACCCACGGCTACATTCATCACATCGCTACGCGATGGAGGACATTTTTCACGATTGCACGCCATTTCGATCCGCTTTGAACGCGACGGCGGCTACGCCAACCGGCGTTGGTCAGTAGTTTTTTCATAATTGTTTCCTCGTTCAGAGACTGCTATTGCTTATTGAAGCGCAGTCTTCTAGCTGTGTTAGAGGTTAGCGTAAATCCTGATATTGCATTTTGCTGGTTTCGCGTGAATCTTACGCCACGTCTATCACTATCAACTAGATAAACAAATGCATCGGCAAACTCGGGTGTAAGCAGAATGTCTTTCGGAGTCTCACTCCAAAACGCCTGCGTAATTGCCAGCACCTGTCCTTTGTCACTGAATCCGGTAATCCCGCGTCGGACTTGCAAAATTAATTTCCCATCCTTAACGCTCAGCGTATAAGTTGCTCCCGCTAACTCGTCGCTGACATATTTTCCGGTGAACTCGGCTAATTGAGTTGTTGTTGGTGTGTCACTATTAACGGCGTCAAGAGTTGTTGTTTTGCCTGAGACGGTTACTCTCACCTGCCTACGCCCGCCAATAATGGGTCGCACAAAAACGATTTCGGCTTCGCGTCGAGCACCCGTCAGAAACCGATTTTTGCCAACAGGAGAAAGCACATGGTCCGCTGACACGGGAGGAGGTTTGAAATCCCAGGCCACCATCAGCTTGCCATCCTTCATGTAGAAACGGATGCTTCTCATTTCTGTGATGTGATCAAAGTAGAGTCCCGCAAAGCTGGCTAACTCTTTCTCAGGGATGCTGATGATGTCCGGCGCACCCGCTACCGTTTCTTTTACAGCGTCCGGCATTTTTTTAAACTGATCTGCCAAGAAAATGTCAGCTACCTGCCTACCTAGTCCGCCCGGGACGTTGCTCACGTTGCAAAGACAGATGACTGA
The DNA here is from genome assembly GCA_031405985.1 of Acidobacteriota bacterium. Lineage (GTDB taxonomy): Bacteria > Acidobacteriota > Blastocatellia > Pyrinomonadales > Pyrinomonadaceae > OLB17. The sequence goes on from JANOGL010000066.1 coordinate 2,543, forward strand.
AAAGTTCTGTTCGGGGAAGCGAAGCACTAAACCACCTCCCCCTCCATGCCCAATCGTTTTCAAGCCTTTATACTCCCGAACATTTAAGCCAACAGCGTAGTTCATTTTTTCACCATTATTGAACACGCCGGCAGAGACTTGTTCGCGGATCAAGTCCGGCCCGCCGCCTAGCTTATTGTTATAGAAATTTTGATCCCAAAGGAATAGGTCCTCGACGGTCGTATCCATCTCGCCGCGGTGAGAGATTCCTCGGTTGGGGCTAAGCCTGTCACCGGTTACTCGATTCCTGACCGGCAAGGTTCGGTCAACCTCAAGAATAGTACTGGTCATACCAAGCGGCTTGAAAATATTTTCGTCAGCAAAGTCATGCACAGACTTGCCGCTTACATTTTGAACGATTAGTCCCAGAAGAAGGTATGTAGTATCGGTGTAAAGAAACTCTTCCCCGGGTTTATGATTGAGTTCCTTTTGTCGCGCTATCAAACCAGCAACATCTTTGTCTGTTAAGTCGAAAGACGCCATCCCGCCAAAATACGCCAACTGATAATGGCTGCGAATGCCGCTGCTATGATGGATGAGATGTCGAATTGTAACTGGACTCTGATATCGGGGGATTTCCGGTAAATATTTTTGAATCTCATCATCCCGAGAGAGTTTTCCTTGCCTTTCAAGAAGCAAAATACTCATTCCTACAAATTGCTTGACCATGGAGCCAATGTCGAAGACTGATTTCGAGGAAAGCGGGATGTTATAGTCCAAATTAGCCATGCCGTATCCTCGCTTGTAGATCAACCGCCCGTCTTTAACGATGCCCAACGCGCACCCCGGCGAGTCCGGCTTATCCCATTTCTCAAACAATTTATCAACTTTTGCCGCTGTGATCTCGTCAATAAGTGGCTTGGCTTCAGGTGTTTTCGTCTCTTGCCCGAAAACCGTCGGGGCGATGAAAGAGACAATCGCAACGGCAGTCACGACAAACAAACTAGCGGTGGTCAGAAGTTTTTTCATAATTGTTGCCTCGATCCTACTGCGAAAATAGGATTTCTCACGGCAGTTTTCTAAGCTCCGCTTGGGCGGATTCCTGGGCGCCGCGGAACAGTGCGAGATTCGATTCCGCCAAACTCACCGTTGCTTCAAGTTCCTGACGGGCCTCATCGTTCTTGCCTGCACGACTCAGAGTAACCCCCAGAAATAAGCGAATAAGCGGATCGCCCGGTGCAAGTTCCACTGCCTTTCGACCGTCCGCAATGGCTTCGTCGATGCGGCTCAAGCGACGATATTGTATTCCCCGTGCCCTGTAAGTGAGAGCGGCCGCCAGGGGAATCTCAAAACGTCCCTTATAGACGAAAATGGTCCCGCCCAGAATCGCAACGGGTTCGGTTTTGACAATAGCGTCATATTCAAACACTGGGTGTCCCCAAACGGTGTTCTTTGGCGGCAGGAGTTCGGTGCTGAGAAAGACCGTGCCTTCGATAACCGGCGGAAGAGGCTCGATTGTTTGCTCTGTGAACAGCCAACCAGGCGCGGGCATCAGGTGACAGGCCTGGTTGACGCGAGCTAGTTCGCCCGGTCCTAAATAGGCGAGCCAACAGTCCTGAAAGTCCTCTTTTTTCAGATACTCATCGATGATCTTGAGGTTCTGTCCCCAATCAAAACCTTCATGGCGATACGTATTGTTCGTTCCACCCCAGAAGTCATTGGAAAAGGCGATGTAGTTCGGGGCTGTGCGTACCGCCGTAAATGCGTGGAATAAGAACAGCACAATCAGAGCATAGAAAAAGGTGCGGTATCTTCTTGCTAAAGCACACGCACCGGCGGCGGCAACTATGATGAAAAAGGGATAGATGGGGAGAATATGCCGAATGCCCATGTTTAGGCCGGACGTTAAACTGATCGCAAAGTAGGCGAGAGCCGGCAAAAGAAGAAAAAGCATCTCGCGCGGGTGCTTGCGATAGAGTTTTCCGCTCAGCAAAGCAAGAGGCAGTAAGAGGAGCAGCGCAGTGCTGGTCTTAATTGGGAAAATTACAGGGAAGTAAAACCACTGCTGGCGCGGATAAAGCGTTCCAAGCAAATACACCGGCCGCACACCAAAAGCCACAATGTCCGCCAGGCCGTAGACATAAGACTCTGGAAAAATGTGAGTCCGGCCCATCAGTTCGACGATCTTGCCCGAAAACCGCCCCGCCGCTTCCGGGTCGCTACTCTCCTTAAAGAAATCAACGAGCGAGACAGTGTCAGTGGTTGCATCCGGAAGCGCATAATAACGAAACCCATATGTCGCCCACAGTATGGTGAGACCGATCAGACAGATTCCTACAAACGCGGCTGCGTTATTCAGCAGGCCGAGACGCAACCGCGAATCTGCATCGGACTTATTTCTTTTCCAGGTGATCAGGACGTCAACCATCAAAAGTACAAAAAGTATCGGGAGCACCATGATGCCGGAATGCTTCGACGCAAGCATTAATCCTACGGCCAGACCTGTAAGCAAAAGGCGCGGCACGGTTGGTCTTTGGCGATACCGGTATAGCGCGTACACGGCCGCAAACATCATCGCCGTTATCGCCATGTCCGTTGTGACGAGCGAGCCATGGGCGATGAGGTTTGGCTCAAAAACTAGAAGTGTCAAAGCCAGAAAAGCCTCCGGCTTGCCAAACATTTTCCACGCCGCCAAAAAAACGAGCACGGCCAGCAATATGCTCATCAGCGAAGCCGCAAGGCGGGCAGGGACGAGGATCTGGTCGACACCGTTTCTGGAAAGAAACTGAAATCCTGTCAGAAACCCTGTGAACTTGTCGGTAATTTTCGAGCCGCATACTGAGACTGGTTCGACAAGATTCTGCGAACTGATCGTTGAGGCCGCGAGCAGTTTCAGAAGCGGCGGATGCTCAGGATTGATGCCATAGTCGCCGCATTGCCAGTATCGGTATCCGGCGAGGATGTGAAACGGCTCGTCAATCGTGGCACTGGTGCGAGTTGCGTGATACCAGAGCTGAAACCCATAGAAACCAAGCAGCATTGCAAGAATGAGAAACGTTAGCAGTGTTCCGGGATGACGGAAGTGGTCGCCGGTAATGAAAACCCAATGACGAGGCGTCGGCGTAAGTTTCTTCATAATTGTTCCTCGGCTCCGTCAATGAGACGGCGATCACGTTGCCATGGCGGCGGTTGCCCTTGTCGACGACGTTGAAATAGTGCACGTCGGAATACCGATCGTTACCTGGCGATCGGTATCTCAAGAAAACTCGGATATTTGCTACCGTGATAGACCTTGACCGTGGCAGTTCGGGCGTCCTTGGCCGTCTCTTTCGCCACGACTCCGCCGCTGTTGTAGTTTTTCTGATAGCCACTGCCCAAGTCGGATAAAATATACACGCGCAGATGGTTCCCTTTGCGAAGCCGTCGATAACGCCATTTCAGATCATTGAATTCGTACCGGTTAATCTCGCCCGGCTTGACGAGTTTTTCGGTGCGAAGAGATTCGCGGTAGCGGGCGCGGATCACATCCTGGTACCCTGGACCGACCATTTTACCGGCAGGATCTCTCTCTGAGATATAGACCACAAAATCTGTATCCGGAACGTCGATGTTCATCCATGCCACCAGCTTCATTTGTCCTACAATATCGGTATCCTCCGCAAAGGGGCCGGTCTCATAAAACAACTCGCGGCCCAGGTCATCATCACCGAAATACAGCGGATCATATTTGTAGCTGTCTGGTGATGAGTCCGGCATTGGCACTTCGGTTAGCGAACCCGGCTGTTTCTCGCTAAGCTGGGCGCCTTTCGAACCGAGATAAAACGTGCGCGAAGTGGTGGGAATCGCATCGAGGCTGTCGGCATACCGCCACTCTTCCGGCCCTATCGCGTAATAAGCGACATTCTTCTTTAGAAAAGCCGGCTTAGGCCCGTTTTTCATTGTCCAGTCGTACCATTCGGTCTGCAGCTTGATGAGGTCTACGACGCTTGCCTCACCAAATTTCCATGGCCCGACCTGGCTCGACTTTGAAGTCACCATTAGAAAATGCTCCCAGGGCCCGATAACAAGATAGTGGCGGGCGGCGGCCTCCGGCGAGGCGTACTTTGTATGTTCGCGATAGTGATCAAAATCGCCAGAGTCGAAGTAAACCGCCATTTCCAGAATTGGCAGATCCATCCGCTTATATTCATCAGGAGTCGTAAAAAACGAGTCAACATACTGATCCTGAGTTGGATGAGATAGCCATCTCTGAAAGATCGACGACGGAAAGCCGCAGACGCTGTCGAGCGTATTATAAGGCAGGTGATTGTCCCGCAGTTTTCTCGCGCAGCTACGCCAGTATTGCAGATCATTGTAAAGCTTCTCGTTTCGCGTCTTCCCGCTTATGTATGCGAGCCATTGCATTAATGAAGTGGTCGATGCAATATTGTTTGTCGCAAATCGATCGAAACGGGCGGTCACCATTGGGATGGCTGTTACGAGGTGAGGCGGGCTTTCTTCCAGAGTTGACCACTGCACCTGTCCTAGATAGGACCCGCCGTACATGGCGACCTTGCCGTTTGACCATGGCTGTATGGCGGCCCACTCCACAACATCGTAACCGTCCCGGCCTTCGTTCTCTAAGGGGACAAAATTGCCGCCCGAGTCGCCTCGCCCCCGTACATCAACGACTATGAAGACATAGCCGTTCTTTGCGAAAGCGGCAGCATACTCATGTTGGGCGTCGGCCGCATACGGGGTCATCGCCACTATGACGGGCAGCTTTTCCCTGGTATCGCGCGGACGGTAAAGATTCCCGTGAAGCTTCACGCCATCGCGCATCGGTATCATGACGCCCCACGTAATTTCCGGAGGCGGGACCGGCGTGGGTGATCGCTCTTGCCCGAAAACCGCCGTGGAGCTGAAATAGACAATCGCGACGGCAGTCACGACAAACAAACAAGCGGTGGTTAGAAGTTTTTTCATAGTTGTTTCCTTAGTTCCGTCGAACGGCCGGGGGTTCATGTACCTCGCGCGACGCGGCGATGGGCTCGTTCTAAACAAGCCCCCGCCTCACCTTCGAGCAAAAATGGATGTTCCAGTAAGTAACTGGTGTTCTATTTTGGATTACCGAATGCGGGCGAAAGTAGAGGTACGCGCAGATTACTGACGTTGGAGTGGGAAAGGCAAAGAGATTGGAATCCGTAATACCTCCTCATTAATATTTGAAGTTAATTGGGGGAAAATCATATCAGCAAACCTGTCCACGAACAACCGCTGGACAGGTTACCCTACTCGCAGGGACAGAACTTTGTCACCGGTCGAAACTCATTCTGGCCGTGTTCAATCATAATTTCAGCAGCCAAACTGATGACCGCTTTCTGTTATTCTAATCGCGGTTTCAATAATGGATCGCGAAAACAATCCAATAAAACGCTTTCTTAACCGCCTTGGCCCTGGACTGATCACGGGCGCGTCGGATGACGATCCGTCGGGCATTGGCACCTATACACAGGCTGGAGCGACACTTGGATTTGCGACGCTTTGGACGGCAATCGTTACGCTGCCGTTGATGATAGTTGTCCAGCACATTTGCGCAAAAATCGGCATGTGCAGCGGTCGCGGGCTTGCCGGCGTGCTGCATCGCTATTATTCCAAAGGGTTGCTTTATCCGGTTGTCATAGGTTTGGTTGTTGCCAATACCATCAACGCCGGTGCCGACATCGCGGCTATCGCGGCGGCGATAAATATGTTTGTCCCCGTGCCGATCTCGGCGATGGTTGTTCCGATCGCGGTGGCGATTGTGGTTCTGCAGGTTTGGGGCTCGTATCATCTGATCGTGAAGATCTTCAAATGGCTGACGCTCTCACTCTTTGCCTACGTAATAGCGGCGTTTCTCGCAAAACCCGACTGGTTTGCCGTTGCAAAAGCCACATTTATTCCTCAGGTCACGTTTAGCAGCGAATATATTACGACGATCGTCGCAATTCTGGGCACGACGATTTCGCCATATCTATTCTTTTGGGAGGCTAGTGAGGAGGTCGAAGAAGAAAAGGGAGAAGGACGAAATAGTATCGCCTCGCGAAGAGGGGCGACCGACGCCGAGATAAAAAAAGAGAAGATCGACACCGTCATCGGAATGCTGTTTTGCAACATCGTTTTTTATTTTGTGATCGTGTCGGCCGGAGCGACCCTTCATGTCACCGGCCAGACGGATATCCAATCCGCCACAGACGCGGCTCAGGCTTTGCGTCCGCTGGCGGGGAATTTTGCGACAGTATTGTTCGGCATCGGCTTGATCGGTGCTGGTTTGCTGGCAATTCCCGTGCTTACGGGTTCGGCGGCGTATGCTGTGGCTGAGACATTCAACTGGCCATCGGGACTTGACGAAAAACCGCGGCATGCAAAGAAATTCTACGGCGTTATTGCCGCGTCGACACTAGTCGGCGTTGCAATCGATTTTGCCGGAATCAATCCAATCAGTGCTTTGTTTTGGACAGCCGTAATAAACGGTGTCGTCGCGCCGCCGCTGCTTGTCGTTGTCATGCTAGTCTCGAACAACAAACGGGTTATGGGCAGGCGCACAAACGGCCTCGTTACAAATATCATTGGTTGGATTGCAGCGGCGATAATGTTCGCCGCGGCGATAGGAATGTTCTTAACCTGGATCTAGTAAACCTCAGGTTTGCCAGGCGGGCGTGTTTTCCAGCGGCGGTGAATCCACATCCATTGATCGGGATATGCGCGCACTATCTTTTCGATCTCGGCCGTGAATGCCGCGGTCGTGTCGATGATGTCCTGTTTGCGATCACCCGAGTTCACGGGCTTGAGCAGAGTACCGTGGACAAACTTGTAGCGGTCAATGTTTTTATCCCAGACGCAGAATGTCGGATAGATGAGCGCGTTCGAGCGAATAGCCATCACAGCCGCGCCGCTCGATGTACAAGCCGGCACACCGAAGAACGGCACAAACACGCCTTCCTTAACCTGCGCATTAACGTCTGACAAAATTCCGAGGATGCCGCCGTCTCTCAGAATGGTGATCGCCAGACGCGCTGAATTTTTTTTGTTGATCGGCGTGTTGCCGAATGTCGTGCGCCGCGCGTTCAGCATGTCGTCAAGCATAGGATTGTCTAGCGGACGTGCCAGATAGCTGATCGGCTCATACAACGCCGCAAAGCCGAGCACGAGCATTTCCCAGTTGCCGAGATGACCGGTCGTTATCAAAAAGCCCTGACCTGTCTTCTGCATTTCATAGAGGTTCTTTGTCTCGTCATCGAGATTAAAGTCGATCAGCTCGGCAAGGCGCTCGCGTGTGTATTTACGAAACTGACTGAGATCGCCGAGCACGCGGCCGAGGTTTTCAAACGTGCCGCGGAGAATGGCGTCGCGTTCAGCGACAGTCTTCTCAGGAAATGCGATCTCTAAGTTTCTAAGCCCGGTTTTGCGCAGCTTTGGCAAAAGTTTTGGCACGGCCAGCAAAATCCACATGGCTGTGCGGATCGCAGCACCGCGTGGCAACAACCCGAGTAGGCCAAGCGCGAGCCATGCCCCCGCGTATTCAATCCATATAATGTTGCCGCGTTTTCTTGCCATCGAAAGATAAAGGTCGAGTTTACAGGTCTTACAAAACTCTTACAATCACACAGCTTACGAACTGTTAGTCTAAAAATGCGAGCCAGATTAAGCTCGGCTAATTTTCAGAAACGGAGATACCATATTTTGCAAAACGTAATCGAATTCAAGCCTTCGCACGCCGAGACCATTCATTGGAACACCATAGTCTTTGTCGGTATTTTTCACGCGGTGGCCGTCGCTGCGTTGTTTACATTCAGCTGGCAGAATTTACTTGCGGCTTTTATCACATGGTGGATCGCCGGAAGCTGGGGCATCGGCATCGGCTATCACCGGCTGATGACGCACAAGGGAATGAAGACGCCGCGATGGCTGATGCGCGTTTTAGCGACATTTGGCACGCTTGCTCTGCAGTCGGGCCCTATAGCTTGGGTGACTACGCATCGCATCCATCACGCGCACACCGACACGGACAACGATCCGCACAGCCCGCGAAACGGAACGTACTGGGCGCACATCGGCTGGATTTTCAAAGGCACGGCACAAGTGCAGCCGCAAACTGCGATACAAAAATATTCGCCCGATCTGATCCGCGACCCGTATCTTCTATTTTTAGATAAATATTATTACGTGACCGCGATCATCGCCGGCATCGCGTTGATGGCCATCGGCGGCTGGACGATGGTTGTGTGGGCAATTTTCTTGCGCACGGTTATGGGCTGGCACTTCACGTGGCTCGTAAATTCGGCAACGCATCTGTGGGGCACGCGACGTTTCGACACGCGTGACGATTCGCGGAACAACGGTCTCATCGCCGCCGTCACATTTGGCGAAGGCTGGCACAACAATCACCACGCTTACCCGCGTTCGGCGAAGCACGGACTGACTTGGCGCGAATTCGACGTTAACTGGGTGCAGATCCGCCTGCTCGAAAAGCTCGGCCTGATGAGCGACGTCTATGCGATCGATCTCGAAGCCGAAGAGGCAAAAGTTTACAAAAAAGCCGCTTAATTACAAGTAAAAAGTAGAAATTCAAAAGGCAAAGTGAAAAACAGTTTTTACTTTTGCCTTTTTACTTTTTACTTTTGATGTATGCGTCGCCGCAAGACAGCTATCTTCTTTCTAGTATTTGGCATCAGCCTGTCGGCACTCGCCGTCGCGCTGAATGTCGGCTGGATCTTGCTTAATTTACGCGAAGTGGCGCTGCTGGTGTTCGGCGTCATATTTTTCGCGTTGATCATTACTGGCTTGATATTGAATACAGTGTTTCTGGTGCGCGAGATTCGCCGTAACGAACAGCACGACGCATTCTTAAACGCGGTCACGCACGAACTAAAAACGCCGATTGCCTCGATCAAGCTTTATCTCGAAACATTAAAATCACGCGATGTCGAACCTGCGAAACGCGCCGAGTTTTACGATGTGATGCTCTCGGACAGCGACCGTCTGCTCGGCACCGTCGAGCAAGTTTTGCAGGCGAGCCGCACCCGCGAAAAGCAGCGGCTAATGAATCTCGCCGAGATCGATATCGGCGCGATTATCACCGAGACTGCCGACATCGTGCTGACTCGTTACGCTCTCGACAAAACTGCGATTCGCGTGAGCGTGCCAGCAGACAAGATCGCAGTTCTCGGTGATCGCGGCGAGCTGCAAACGGCGTTTGCAAACTTGCTCGACAACGCCGTCAAATATTCGCACGACGCGCCAAGGATCAGCGTTAAGGTCAGAACTTCGACCGCAAAGTACGCCGACATCATTATCAAAGACGGCGGACGGGGAATTGCACGCAGTGATCTCAAACGAATTTTCAAGCGGTTTTACCGCGTGCCGGACAAAGCTTCGAATGCAGCTAAAGGCACAGGTCTCGGTCTTGCAATTGTGCGTTCGATCATCGAGCGGCACGGCGGAAAAATTTGGGCGGACAGCAAGGGTGAAGGACAGGGCACGACGTTCGTTGTCCAGTTGCCAATTTCAGTGAAGAGTTGATCGAGGCTATAATTGCATTGTTGCCTTACAAAAAGTATTCGATATGTTCCGCAAACCCATAAACTGGCCGAAAACGATTACGATAGCCGTGGGAGCGATTCTGGGGGCTTTTTTTCTTTTTCTGATTTGGTGGAGCTTATTTCACTGTATCGCCGGTATTGTTTGTTAGATTTCAGACTGGGCACTACCCAAAAGTTGATAGTTAAAGGTGAGTAGTTATTCAGCACTTTTCACTATTCACTTTTAACTTCATTATGCGCGTTCTCATTGTCGAAGACGAACAACATCTCGCCCAAGGCCTGCGATTCAATCTCGAAGCCGAGGGCCACGAGCCGCAACTTGTCGCGGATGGCGAAGCGGCGCTCGAAAAAATACAAAACTCAAACTTCGACGCCGTTGTGCTCGATGTAATGCTGCCGGGCATTGACGGCTTTGAAGTCGCAAAACAAATGCGTGAGCGGGACGATTACACGCCAGTGCTGATGCTGACCGCACGCGGCCGCCCCGAAGACGTGCTGCAAGGTTTCGAGGCCGGTGCCGACGACTACTTACCAAAGCCGTTCGATCTCGAAATTTTCTTGGCGCGGCTGAACGGGCTTCTTCGCAGGCAAAGCTGGTCGCGGCGCGCCGCAGATAAAACCGCTGATACAAATGATGTCGTCGCGATCAATGGACGCGAGATCGATTTTCGCAATCTCGAACTCCGCGTTAAGGGCGGCGAGATCGTGCCGCTCACGTTGATGGAGGCAAATCTGCTCCGCTATCTGATCGACAACGCTGGTTCTGCCGTCTCGCGAAAATCGATTCTCGAAGACGTTTGGCAACTGCAAGAGGACACCGACACGCGTGCGATCGACAACTTTATCGTCCGCCTGCGTAAGCTCATCGAAGACACGCCAAACAACCCGCAGTATCTGCTGACCGTCCGCGGCGTCGGCTACAAATTTGTCATGCCGTCGTAGTCGTGCCGGGCGATCACGCGGACCTTTTTTCGCCACTCTTCGTGCAATTCGAAGCGCCACAGCTCGATCTCGGGCGACAGGCATCGTGCAAAAAATTCAAAATCTCGATGAAAACTCCAAGCCGGTGCGGCGAGATAAACAAGCGCCGGTTTGTCTGCGATCTCGCGTCCTTCGAAAAGATCGGAATGCGATAATACTCCGCGGCGACGCTGCAATTCGATCTTTCGCCAGTAATCTGCAGCTTGAAAAACGGCGGCCCGATCAGGCTGGGTTTTTAGCTCGATTATCACGAGCCGCCCGTCGCGGCGGAGCGCGAGTAGATCGACACGCGCTCGGACAACACGAAACTGGTTGTAGATCGGCGACAAGATCAAGTTCGCATCGAGCAGCTTTATGTTGCGTCGCAGGATCGACTCGAGCCACGCTTCGGGTGCGATACGAAAATGTTTATGACGCTTGTTTAACGTGTCGTGCGAGCGGTATTGTTCAAGATTCTCGACCAATTCACACAGATCGCCCCAATTTTCGTCGGTCAAGATCCGCGCATTTCTGCCGACGCCGAACCAGGCTTTCTCGATGCTGGCGATAGTCCTGACACGCGCGAACGGCAGTCCGTTAAACCGCAGCGTCTCGCCGTGTCGCGAAGTAATGATGTCGATGCTGTCAGGCGAAAGTTCAAACATCTTCGCAGCTGTGTCGCTCATCTTCAACGAAGCCGGAAGTAAAAGTTTCGGTGGTTTCTCGCGCCAGAGATCGCTCAAGTTGCGCCTAGGCAATTCGACGAGTTGAGGCAGGTCGGATTTGCGATTTATCTCTATGATCGTAAGGCGTCGCTTCCAAAATTCAGTTAACAGGGCGTGAAGCTTTTGCGCCGCCCGCGCTTGACGCTTTTCGCAGATGAGCCAAATTTCGCTGACTGGTTTTTTCTTTCGGAGGGAAATTTTATCGAGCCAGAGAATCGCTGCGGTGAAGATTATCTCGGGCGTGAGTTTTGCTGTGACATCGGCGATCGCAGCACGCGACGTTTTGTCCGCGTTCTCAAACTCTATCTGGGCGAGGCGGCCGTTGTCATCGTTTAGAGCCACGCGGCCGAGCTTTGCGCCGACATAATTTGCAGTAATCAGGTGGGCGATCTCGTTAGCTTTGTGAACACGTGCTGCTTCGATCTCGGCGATCAGTTTTGTTGCCGATTCACGCGGAACGAGCCGCATCGTCTCACGTTTTTTGGCGAACGCACGGGCAATTTCGATCACTATCTCGTTGCCGGCAATCGACGCATCATTCAATCGCCACGAGTGAAAGCCTTTGTCGTCGATAAAGCCAAAGTGACGCTTGCCGTCCTCCTCGACAAACTCGATCTCCGTCGAGTTGAGCGGAAAAGTTTTACCCGCTTCGCGTACAAGCAGCCATTCGTGACTCGCCGCAACAAACTCACGCAGTTCTTCCGTGCTTACCATTTGTGATTTTCGGCGAAGTGGCGCATCATTGCAGCGGCCCAATCGGCGTAGCCCTGTTCGGACGGGTGAATGCCGTCGGCGAAAAAGCCTTTGAGACGCACATCGACGGGCTGCGGGTAATAGAAAATGCGGTCGAGGCCGCGTGTGAACTCGCGGATGTTGGCGTCGTGGATTTGCGAGAGCCGCCAGAGCAACTGCTTTGACGGCCACGGAATGACGGGCGATGCTCCGATCATCGGGCAGTTTGAGATAAAGACGACGGCGTCCGGGTTTTTGTTTTTGAGAATCGTGAGCAGTTCGGTCATGTCGCGGCGCCATTTCCGAGGCGATGAGAGTTTCATCACGTCGTTGCCGCCGATGCCGAGCAAGATGTAGTCGAACCGCTCGTCCGGCATCTCCGGAACTAATTTGTCGATCGCATCCCGAGCCGTTACGCCGTTACGCCCAAGCACCTGCCATTCAACTGCGGAGCCCAGATGTTCGGCGAGCTGCAGTGCAAATTGTCCGGCGAGCGCACGATTATGGTCGCGGGCGCCGAGTCCGGCGACGGTCGATTCGCCGAGAACAAACAGCTTTACGGCTTCGCCGTCGCCGCAGCGGCCATGTCGGTCGCCCGCCGCGTCGGGCAGTAAACCGACCTTCCAACGCGTCACACGGCCCTGCAGAAACAGAAACGGCGCGAGCGGGATGAGCGCGATGCCGCCGAATATGAATTTTCGTTGTAAAGATCGCAGGTTGCTCATTCTAAAGTTAATTCATCGCGGGGTTGCCGCAGCAGAACTCAATCCGACGGATCCGTTATGATAAAATTTAAAGCCTCTAATGTTTTTGTCAAATCCAAAAGAAAAGCTGCTCGTCATCGCCCTTTTTGCACTGCTAATGCAGGCCTGCGGCGATGCGCAGACAAATTCTAACAACGCCGTCTTGCAGCCAAACGGCAAGCGGTTCCCGTTCCCGACAAAAGAGCCTGAAGTTTATCAGGGCGATTTTGTCGTCGGCGACGGCACAAGCGAGCAGCAATATTTTGTCGCGAGAGATGGCGAGAATTGGCGATTTGATATCAAGCGTGACGGAGCGCCGTGGATATCGCAGATTCGTGACGGCGGGACGGTTTACTTTGTCGATCACGAAAGACGAGTTTATTCGAAGCTGCAAGGCGCGCAAGAGCAGGAGTTCGACGGCGGATATTTTAATTCGCTGACGTGGGGATTTTTCCGCGGAGCGAACTACATCGAGTACGAAGAGGCCGGTCGCGACGGCAGCCTCGTCAAATACAAAGCTCGAATGCTGAAAAACTCGAAAAGCGATGTGACCGTCACGATCGACGAGCGCACGGGCGTGCTTGTCCGCCAAGAGATCGCGGACAAACCTTTGGCACACGAGCCGCCGGTCACTTATTTTTACGAAGTGCGCAATCTAAAACTCGAGAACGATGGTTCCGTGTTCGATCTACCTTCGAGTTACAGCCGCGTGGCGTCGCTCGATTATGTTCCGCGCAAAACGAAACGCCCAGGTGAGCAGTAAGTAGCGAGCAGTAAGACGTGAACGACAATCCACGAACTAAGATCACTCTTGAGCAGCGAGCCTTTGCCGAGAACGCGCTGCACAATTTGTCGTTTGCAAAGCTGATCGGCATGCGGCTTATCGAATTAGAACCTGACTTGGCCACGATCAGCATTGAAATGCGGGACGACCTGCGACAGCCGAGCGGCGTGCTGCACGGCGGGGTGACCGCGACGCTGATCGACACGGCAATGGCGTTCGCCGTCCGAACGCGGCTCGCTATAAACGAGGCGACCGCGACCATAGACCTCACGATCCATTACGTGCGCCCGCACCTTGAAGGCACATTTATATGCACTGCTCGCGTCGTTCGCGCCGGAAAGCGAATCTTCACCGTCTCCGCAGATGTGCACAACGACGAGGGCAAACTGATCGCGACCGGACTTTCGACGTATACAAGGGTTTGAACCACAGATGAACACAGATAAACACAGATGTCGGAAAGAAAATATCTGTGTCCATCTGTGTTTATCTGTGGTTAATTTTTTGTTCTAAATGGAGCAACTTAGAAAATTTGCACGATATTTTGCGCCGTACAAAGGCACGATCCTGCTTGGCATCGGTTGTATAGCCGTGTCGATGTCGTTCGGTCTTTTTGTTCCGTACATGGTCGGGCAGGCGGTTGACGAACTGAACGCCGAGGTGACTTGGGACAAGGTAATTTACTATCCGCTCGTCATCCTCGGCATCAATGCCATGAGCGGCATCTTTTTGTTTTTGCAGCGGCGACTGCTGATAAATACATCGCGGCATATCGAATACGACATGCGGCGTGATTTTTATGCGGCACTCGTCAATCAATCGGTCGAATATTTTCAAGAGAATCGCGTCGGCGACCTGATGGCTCGTGCGACGAACGACCTCGCTGCGATCCGGCAAATTGTCGGGCCGATGATCCTTTACAGCTTCCAGGCGTTTTTTGCGTTATGCATCAGTTTGCCGATAATGCTCAACATCTCGTGGAAACTGACTTTGCTGCTACTCATCCCGATGCCGCTGGTTTCATTGACCGTGAAATATCTCGGTGAACAAATTCATAAACGGTTCGAGAAGATACAAGAATTTTTCTCTGACATTTCGGCTCGGGCGCAGGAGAATTTTACCGGTGTTCGAGTTGTCCGTGCGTACGCGCAGGAAGAATCTGAGATCGAGCAGTTTCAAGTTTTAAATCGCGAGTATGCCGCACAGAATCTCCGTCTTGTCCGATACGCCGCCGCGATGCGTCCGCTGCTATTCTTTTTTATCGGCCTCGGATTTGTCATCATCGTCGCGGTTGGCGTGCCGATGGCGGTTCGCGGCGAGATCACGGCGGGCGACTTTACGGCGTTTATTCTTTATTTGCAAAGGATGATCTGGTACCTGATTGCGCTTGGCTATGTTGTCAACCTCTATCAACGCGGCACCGCGAGTTTGAAACGTTTTAACGCCATCCTCGAAGCCGAGCCGTCTATCAAAGATGATGAGAATATCACTGAACAGCCGTCAATTCGCGGCGAGATCGAGTTCCGCGACCTTACGTTTGCCTACAACGGCAAGCCGGTGCTGCACGACATAGCTCTAAAAATCGAACAAGGTAAAACCATCGCATTTGTCGGTAAAACCGGCAGCGGTAAATCGACGTTGGTAAGTTTGATTCCGCGACTGCTCGACGCGCCCGACGGCAGCGTCCTCGTCGATGGCCGCCGGGTGCGCGAATATCCGCTCACGCAGCTTCGCCGTGCAATCGGCTTTGTGCCGCAGGAAACTTTTCTATTCAGCGACACGCTTGCGAACAACATTGCGTTCGGCGTGGAAGTATTTAACGCAAAGGCGCAAAGGGGCAAAGACGCAAAGCAAAATAATGGCGAAGAAGACAATACCGGCGTTGATCTGCGTTCATCTACGGTTACTTCATCCTCTGCGACTCTGCGTCTCGGCGGTGAAATGACCGTCGAAGAAGCCGCCGAGATTGCCGGGCTTGCAAATGACGTTGCCGACTTTCCAAACGGCTACGAACAGCTCGTCGGTGAACGCGGCATTACGCTCTCGGGCGGGCAAAAACAGCGAACTGCGATCGCACGCGCCGTCATGCGCGATCCGCGAATTCTAATTCTCGACGATTCGCTTTCGGCCGTCGATACTCACACCGAGGACAAGATACTTCACAATCTGCGCGACGTTCGCATTGGAACCACAACGCTCATCGTCTCGCACCGCGTCTCGACGATCCGCGACGCCGACCTGATCTGCGTCCTTTCAGAGGGGCGCATCATCGAACGCGGTACGCACGACGAACTTCTTGCCCTTGACGGCGAATACGCCGACCTCTATGAACGCCAGCTTCTCGAAGAAGAACTTGAAGCGACGGATTAAATCATGGAATATATGGCTATGCGATCAATAATCTGTTTATTCTTACTTTCTGCGACAGCGCTGGTTGTTTCGGCGCAACAATCAAGCATTACGGCTGAGGCTGTATTCTTTGACGCCAACCCGACGGTCATAAAACTTCCGGTGCCTTCCTATCCTGCTGAGGCAAAGAAGATCGGTCTGGCAGGAATTGTGTCAGTAAAAATTTCAGTTGATGAAACAGGTAAAGTAACATCTGCCGATGACGCCGACGGGCCTTATCCTGTGTGCAAGGCAGTCATTGATTTAAAAGTGTTGGCTATGCGCACTGCTTCGATTGATGCAGCCAAAAAAGCAAAATTCAAACCAGCTGTTGTAGAAAATAAAGCTGTCAGCGTTGCCGGAAGAATAAATTATTTCTTCGAATCGAATGTTGAGCCAAAAGTCGGTGCAGTTGGCGCGCGAGTTGCTACTTATGGCGCTGACCAGAGCGGAGGACTAACTAAACTAGGCACGATTGATGATTCGACAACTGGCGCCAGAGTCGAGCCCAAAACCACAGAAGACAAAACGAAAAGCGACAAAAACTCGGACAACGCACAGTTGCCAAAAACCGTCGGCGGTGGTGTGTTGAATGGCAAAGCCACCTTATTAGCAAAGCCCAAATATCCACCAGCTGCAAGAGCAGTTCGCGCAAGCGGACAGGTTGCAGTTCAGGTATTGATAGATGAGCAGGGAAATATGTATTCGGCCAGAGCAGTAAATGGTCATCCGCTTTTAAGGCGCGGGTCTGAAATTGCAGCGTGCGATTCGCGGTTTTCGCCCACTTTGCTCTCGGGTCAACCTGTTAAAGTTTCAGGTATCATCACATATAACTACGTTCCATAAAAAATAAACCGCCTCGAGCTTGTCGAGACGGTTTCAATTTAAGTCAAAAACTACTAACTAATTTGCAGAATAAACCTGAACGGTTCTGCGGCCAAAGCGTTTTGCTTCGGAGCAGCTGGGCATCCAGATGTCGAGTCTTTTTCCTTTGATCTTGCCGCCGGTGTCGGAGACGAGATAAGTCCCTGAGTAGCCACCGCCGTTCAATACGACACGCGAGCCGAGCCGCAAAACACGCGGGTCGGCTGCGATCAAACCACGACGAACGCCGTGTCCCATCGCGGTTTTTCCACGAAGGCAATACGCAGTCGCGCTAAATGAACCGCGGCTTGCACCGGCTCCGGTTGATTTTACCGAAGCGGTTTTATTTACCAACTTCGAATCGTCTGCCGGAACCAAATTGTTAAGTGCCAAAGAAACTAAATTATTATCTAATAGAGCTATATCAACGATATTATCTTCTAAATTTATTTGCGAATCGCGTCCTATGCGGAGGTCTTTTTCCTGGCCGGGCTGCGCGTAGATAAACACTACAGCGAGCATACAAAATGCCAGAACAATCGCTCCTCCTCTAACGAGATTTTTCATTACATATTCTCCTATTTTTGTTTGTCTTTTAAATGCAAAAATAGCGTCTGAAGATTTGTGTCGTCAGCCGCTATTCATATTTAGCAAGACCGTTTCGGCAGATTCATTGTCTGCCTGAATTCCGCGCCAATGGGCGAAACCTAGGTTGAGGATACCACCTCAAAGTCAAGCGTGTCCAACCCGTGATTTGCCGCAAATATTTGATTCCGCGGCAACTTACTTTGTTTCCAGGCGCTTACGTGTGGCAATTTTTTTTGAATTTGTTAGACTCTAGTGGCCTAATTCGGGCGATTCCAGATCGATTACGGCTTTTGGACGAGGATAAAGTTATGCGTGAAAAACGTGGCGGCGAGCGGCATGTGATCTCATTTCCGGTGCGTGTCCGCTGGAAGGACGAGAGTGGCAAAGAAGTTGTGCAGGATGGCCTAACCGAGAATGTCGGCCCGCACGGCACGCTGATCTATCTGCCGCGGGCTTTGCCGCTCGTCGGAGGCAAGGTGCATCTCACCGTCACAGAGAACCCGGAGGACGAAGTCACCGTCGCCGCCGAGGTCATCCGCCTTGAACGTAACGCTTCGCACCCGCAAGTCGCGCTTCAACTTACCGACAATCTTCGTGTTTGGAAAAAGAAAGTTTGGGAACTCGCGGGTGAAACTATCTCCGCGGAGCAACCGGAAGAACTGGACGAGTGGTGATTTTGACGATGAAGTAAAGGATCAACGGGGAAATTAAATTAGATAATGAAGATTTTAGTGCTGGGCGCCGGACGGATGGGACACGGCGCCGTTTTTGATTTGATACACAATTCGCCGGGCGTCGAGCGGGTAACAGTGGCTGATTTTGACCTAAAAAAAGCCGCGGCTGTCGCCGAAGCCGTCGGGACGTCTCGAGTCGATGCTCATCACGTCGACGCCTCGAATTATTCGGACGTGGTTGCGCTTATGGGCGACCACGACTCGGCGATTTCGTGTGTAAATTATTGGCATAACGAGAGTTTGTCGCGTGCGGCGATCGAGACAAGAACAAATTTTTGCGATCTCGGCGGCAATAATTATGTCGTTGACACGCAGCTTGCGTTGGACGACTCAGCCAAGGCCGCCGGCATAAATATCATTCCCGACTGCGGTCTGGCGCCGGGAATGGTTTCGATTCTTGCGATGCACGGTGCAGCGAAGTTCGACCGTGTCGATGAAATTCACATCCGTGTTGGCGGCCTGCCGCAAGATCCACAGCCACCGCTGAATTACCAACTCGTATTCTCTTTCGAAGGTCTTATCAACGAATACATCGAAGTCGCACGCGTGATCCGCGACGGCAAGATCACCGAGGTCGAATCGATGACCGAGATCGAAGATTTGTCGTTCGAAGGGTTTCCACCGCTCGAGGCGTTTCAAACCAGCGGCGGCACATCGACGCTGCCGGATACGTTTTTAGGTAAAATACGCGAGCTGGATTACAAGACAATTCGCTACGCCGGGCATTGTGAAAAATTCAAAACGATGATCGACCTCGGTCTGTGCTCGATCGACGAGATCGTATTGCCAGAACCGGCGGCGGTAGCGACTGGGTACTTCAAAATCATGCCGCGAAAGGTTTTCGGCGAGCTTCACCAAAGACATTTGCCGGCTGACGGCCCGGACTACGTGCTCGTGCGGCTCGATTTTGTCGGTCTGAAGGATGGCGCGGTCAAAAAGCTGCGTTACGACATCGTTGACAAACTGGACGAGGCTACCGGCATGTCGGCCATGATGCGAACGACCGCATTCCCAGCCTCGATCATCGCTCAGATGATGGCTCGCGGCGACGCTCTCGTGAAAGGCGCAACGCCTCAGGAAAAGGCTATTGACGCGGAAAAGTTTGTTGCCGAGCTTGATCGGCGGAATATCGATATTCAAATTTCGGAATAACAAAAAAGGCCTCTCGTCGCCGAGAAGCCTCACTTAAGCTAATGCTTTTTTAATTACGTCTCGATGCCGACGAGACGCGGGTTGGCTTTTTTCTTCAAAAGCTTTTGCAGTTTCAGTCGAGCTTTATGAAGCTGCGATTTCGACGTTCCTACGGAGCAGCCGAGAATTCGGGCGACTTCTTCGTGCTCGAAGCCCTCGACGTCGTGCAGAAGGAAAACGTTCTTGTAACCGGGCGGCAACTGAGCGATCGCGTTGTCGATCGCGATCTTATCGACGATGCGCATCCTTTCCGGATTTGCCGTGCCTGACACGATCTGATCTGGCGTTTCGCCTTCCTCAGTCGTCTTTTCAAACTTCACCGTTCGCTTGCGAAAGTGCATCAAAACCTGATTCACAGTCATGCGGTGTAGCCATGTCGTAAAGGCCGAATCGCCGCGGAACGAGCCGATCTTTCGATAAAGCTGGATAAAAACGTCCTGCGTAAGGTCTTCGGCCTCGCTGGTATTTTGCAGCATACGCAAACAGATCGAATAAACTCGCCTGTGATGGCGTTTGTATAACTCCTCGAATGCGACCATGTCGCCTTTCGAAGCGCTTTGTGCAAGATCGAAATCTTTCACCTTGCTGATGTCTAACGGCGAGCTATCTGCCTTAAAGACCACATAGTCCGTATCGACTCCCTGCTCGCTGTGAAAAACCGGAAAATTTAATGTTTCAGTTGTCATTGATTTTCCCTCCCGAAGTTTCACTTCTCAAATGCCGTGCCAAAACCCCGAACCACGCCCGTTAATGCTATTTCACGACAAAACGTGCCGATTGTTCGGTTATCTTGCATACATAAACCGTTTTCGTCGTTCGGACCAACACGGATTCACGTAACCCTTTCGTGCGCAGTGTGCATCAAATGCTACACGTTTTGGTGCACGGTTGTTTTAAGGCGGTAAATTCGACTAAAGATGCTAGAATCCCTACAAACAAACCGTCGTTTGGCATCGTCGGAGATCAATTAACTGATGAATTCAGCACAGTTTAGGAAGATTGCTTCAGCGTTATGTGTTGCCATTTTTGCGACCTCATTTGCGAGCGCTCAATCGATTACAACTCCAAAATATAAAAGCCAGGAGGTTTCCGAGATCGATGGCGTTCCCGTGCTGCTAAAGCATCTGCCGGATTGGGAAAACGTGCGGGAACAAGCTGTCTTCGCTACCGATGCCGAAACGCTGAAGGCAGCAGTTGGTGAACGAACTGTACTCGGCGTCATCGATTTTGCCCCGGGCACAGAAGCCGCAACGGCTCAATACGACGCCGGCAGGCTGCTAATAATCGAATACACCAGCCCGCAAGCCTCGATCGACGCCGACACAAAGTTCAACGAAATTCTCGGAGGCGAAAACGGGGCAACCGTTTACCGCCGCATCGGCAACTACAACGCGTTTGTTTTTGACGGAGCGGACGAGGACGCGGCTAACGCCCTGCTCGATCAGGTCAAATACGAAAAGCAAGTACAATGGCTTGGCGATAATCCGTTTCGCATCTCGGCCGAACGAGCGTTTGTGCTGACAACCGC
>JANOGL010000079.1:0-7690 GCA_031405985.1 Acidobacteriota bacterium
CGCTCGCGCGAGATGTACGACAAACGCGTGCAGCCGCCGGTCGCGTCGAAGTTTGACTACTTTCACTACGAGCTTGTAAATTCGCTCGCCGAGGGCGACGCCGGCCGTCTCGGCTCGGGTTACCCCGGTGCAAATGTTTAGGCATATACAATCTTCTTTGAGATTTTGGACGGTCATCTTGGCCGTCCTTTTTGTTTTTCGACCAAATTTTATGACAATCGAAGCGGCAGATGGATTTCGTAAACGTAATCGGCGGCGGTCTTGCCGGAGTCGAGGCCGCTTGGCAGGCGGCGAATCTTGGCGTGCAGGTACGGCTGTTCGAGATGCGCCCGCTGACGCAAACGCCGGCGCACCGCACCGATAAACTCGCCGAGATCGTTTGCTCAAATTCGCTAAAAACCGACGAGCCGGGATCGGCCCCGTATTTGTTAAAAGAGGAGCTTCGTCGCGGCGGTTCGCTCGTTATGACGGCTGCTGCAGCGACACGCGTCCCCGCAGGAGCGGCGTTGTCGGTTGATCGCATAAAGTTTGCTGAGTTTATTACGGAAAAGATCGAGCAGCATCCGAACATTGAAATTGTCCGCGAGGAAGTTACGCGAATTCCTGACGCCCCCGACGGTGATGTAACGATCATTGCGACCGGGCCGCTGACAAGCGACGCTTTGACGGCGGAGATCATGCGTTTTACAGGCGACGACCAGCTTTATTTTTACGATGCGATCGCGCCGATCGTTGCGGCGGATTCGATTGATATGTCGATCGCGTTCAAAGCGGCGCGTTACGGCAAGGGCGGCGACGATTACATAAACTGTCCGATGTCGCGTGATGAGTATAAGACGTTTTTTGACGCGCTCGTTGAAGCGAAATCGGTTCCGCTAAAAAGATTTGAAGAAACGCGTTGGTTCGAAAGCTGTTTGCCGATCGAGGAGATCGCTCGTCGCGGAGTCGATACTTTGCGCTTCGGCCCGATGAAGCCGAAAGGTTTGCCTGATCCTCGCACAGGTTCAGAGCCGTACGCTTGTGTGCAGCTTCGTCAGGAGAATCTTATGGCCGACGCTTACGGGTTTGTCGGTTTTCAAAATCATTTGCGCTACGGCGAGCAGGAGCGAGTTTTAAAACTGATTCCGGGTTTGCAGAATGCAGAGTTTTTGCAGTTCGGGCAAATTCACCGAAACACATTTATCAACAGCCCAAAGATTTTGCATGAAAATTTATCGACGCGCTCAAACCCGCGACTTTTCTTCGCCGGCCAGATCACCGGCGTCGAAGGCTATGTCGAATCGGTCGCCACGGGCTGGCTCGCCGGTCACAACGGTGTGCGTGTTATCCGCGGGTCACGATTGCTGACCGCGCCGCAAACTTCGGCCATCGGCGCCCTTTGCCGATACGTATCAAACGTCGAGACAAAGAATTTTCAGCCGGTGAATATCACGTTCGGATTGCTCGAACCGCTGCCGGTCGAGCTGCGTAAAAAATATCGAAACAAACGCGAGCGGCACATAATTCAAGTCGAACGAGCGCTCGTCGATTGGGATGAGTGGATGAAAGGAGCAGACAAATGAAGATCGTCTTATCAAATCTGTTCAGAAATCTCTTCGTAATAAGTCTGTCAATCAGCTTATCCATTCTGTTATGTTGCGGCGCAGCTTACTCCCAAACAAAAGAGCCGAAGCTTACGGATCGGGAACATAAAAAAGCCGTGGCATTTGCCCACATGTTCTGGGCAAAGCTTATTCAAGCAAAAGACATTCGACCAGTGCTCAAACAATACGCTATCAAGGGTTTTTATGATTGTCTGGATAGACGTGACTTTGCATTCCTCCGAGCCGGTCAAATTCGTCAAAGTCGAGCTTCTTTTGTCAATAGGTACTACATCGCGGAGTCGAACTTCATGCTCTTGCTAATGCTTTCGGGGCTCACAGAAGAAGATGACCAATTTTCTACGCTTCCACTGGAAGTTCAGAATGCTTTTACCAGGTCCGCGTGGGATGCAATGGAATATAATGACTCACATTACGATTCTGAAAAGCCACAACCAGATACCGAAGCGAATGAGTATTTTGATCAAACGCTAATGGCTTTCGAACGAGCGAATCCGCTCCTTCGAAAGCACATTGAAAGAGATTGGGCAGCCAAGCGCAAGCTTATCAAGAAAGCAACAAAAGAGTTTGAAGAATATGCCAGCTACGCATTCGAGCCGACACTTTGGATCTTTGATGACGGGCGTTGCGGGCTAAACGACAAAGGGAGGCGATTTATTGCCGTGGATATCCCCTTTTTTCAATTAATGCTTACAAAGATCGGAGGTCGGCTCCGTGTCGTACAGCTTCCGTTTCATGTAGATTAACGATACCAAACTGTTGTCTTTGGCGACCATTTATGGAACCAACCACAATTCTTATAACCCTGGCCATCTTCATCGTCGCCGTGCTTTATTCATCTGTCGGGCACGGCGGCGCGTCGGGTTATTTGGCGGTGATGGCGCTGTTGGCGGTGCCGTCGGTCGCGACGCGTCCATCGGCGCTCATTCTGAATCTCTTTGTCGCCTCGATCGCGACATATCGATTTTGGCGGGCAGGATATTTTTCGTGGCCGCTGCTTTGGCCTTTTGCGGTGACCTCGGTACCGTTCGCGTTTATCGGCGGCATGATAAGCTTGCCGACAACTGTCTATAAGGTCGTGCTCGGCGTCGTGCTGGTGCTTGCTGCGATGCGGCTAGCGTGGAAATTAACTTCGGGTGGCGAGATAAAGCAGCCAAAGATCGCAGTTTGCCTTGTCATAGGAGCAATCGTCGGTTTGTTGTCGGGTCTCGTCGGCGTCGGCGGCGGCATTTTTTTGACGCCCGTTTTGCTGCTGATGAACTGGTCCGAAACAAAAACCGCTGCTGGCGTTTCGGCGGCGTTTATTCTTGTAAATTCAGCTGCCGGCCTGGCGGGCACCTACGCGCAACTTTTCACACTGCCGCAAAACGTTTGGCTGTGGATCGTAGCGGCGGTTCTCGGTGGAATTGTCGGCTCGACATTGGGCGTTAAAAAGCTGGATTCGTTAACCTTGCGGCGCGTGCTTGCCGGGGTGCTATTGTTCGCCGGAGCAAAATTGATTTTGGTCTAGGCATATTTTTCGGATAGATTGCATCAAAAGATCACGGGTCTTAGAAGCAGGGCAACTTTAACCGCAGATAACGCAGAAAGAGCGGATGAACACAGATAAGAAATTTATTAAAATCAAATTCTTCATATCCGCGATGATCCATTCTCATCTGCGTTTATCTGCGTTTTATTCTTTCACCGCACTTCTTCTACTGTACGCAGCGTATGCTCACGCGCAGTCGGGAAGAGCAAAGCCTTCGCCGTCACCGACGCCGAGAACGATCGCCGGCCCATCGGTTGTGTACGCGCCACCACAGTCTAGCGGCGATATTCGTCCAACCGCAACTCCTACGCCGACGCCAAAGCCTGGCGATGACGATGTTATAAAAATCGAATCCGCGCTTGTGCCGATCCCGGTTTCGGTAGCGGATGATCGTGGCCGCGTGGTTGCGACGCTTAAGCTCGCAGATTTTGAACTGAAGATCGACGGTAAGACGGTCGAGATCAGCGAACTCGCGCGTAGCGAGACGCCGATCCGTCTTGCGATGCTGTTCGACAACTCGTCAAGCGTGCTTGTCGCCCGCGAGTTCGAAAAGCAAGCTGCTGTGAGATTTTTTCGCCGCGTCATTCGACCCGACAAAGATCTCGCGGCGCTCTTTTCGGTTGCAGACTACACGCGTCGCGAGCAAGGTTTTACAAAAGATGTCGGTCTGCTCACTGCGGCGATCGAGGCATTCCCCAAGCCGGAAGGCGCGACCGCATTGCTTGACGGAATTATCGAGGTCGCCGAATATCTCAGCTCTGCTCAAGGCCGCCGCGTTCTCGTGATCGTGTCCGACGGCGAAGACACGTACAGCGACCAAAAACTCGAAGACGCGGTGAAATCTCTGCAGATGAGTGACGTGCAGGTCTATGTCGTGAAGACAACCGACTTTGAAAATTTCAAACGCACCGGTACGCGTGTCGGCAATGCGAATACGCGCCAACTGATCGCTGAACGCCGCATGATCGAGATCGCCGCGCAGACCGGCGGCGCGGTCTATTCACCGATCGACGAGAACGAAATGAAAGAGGCGTTTGATCGCATCTCGGCAGAACTTTCGCAGCAATATATTTTGAGTTACTACCCGGAGGACAACGCCGACAAACGCGGCCAGTTTCGCGAGATCTCGGTGTCGGTAAAAAGCAAGCCAAATCTGATATTAAGGACACGCAAAGGTTACTATGTGCCTAAAAAGTGATGGGGTGAAAAGTAGCAACATGAATTAACCGCAGATGACGCGGATAACGCAGATACCTAATTATTTACTTTTGTTACCTGCGTCATCTGCGTTATCTGCGGTTAAAATAGTGCGAGCCTGTTCGATGTTTAACGATCACTTAAATGAATTCATCCGACATCTCAGATACGAGCGCAATTTGAGCCCGCATACGCTGCGCAATTATGCGAGCGATCTTGAGCAATTCAGGGCGCATCTTTTTGCGGTTGAGAAGCGTGATGACGTTCCGCTCGATACCATTGACCGTTTGACGATACGCGAGTGGATGGCGTCGTTGCACGGCGATCATAAAAAGACATCGGTCGCGCGAAAGCTCGCGAGTCTGCGCACGTTTTTTCAGTTTCTCGTGCGCGAGGGCAAGCTCGAATCCAATCCTGCAAAACAAGTCGCCACGCCAAAGATCGAGCGCAAGTTGCCAACGCATCTGTCGATGGAGGACGCCGTGCGCTTTATCGAGACGCCGGACACCGACGCGCATCTTGGCCGCCGCGACCGAGCGATACTCGAGCTTCTATACGCGACGGGTATTCGCGTCGGCGAGCTTGTCGGGATAAATATAGCGGACGTTGATTTTCGCGAGCGGCTAGTTCGCGTTATGGGCAAACGCAAAAAGCAGCGGATCGTGCCGTTTGGCGAACCGGCCGCGCAAGCGCTGCTGCATTATTTAGAAGAATCACGCGCCCTTTTCTTGAGCCAATGCCCGGAAGCGGAGCGCGATCTTTACGCTTTGTTTCTGCATCGTCGCGGTGGTCGGCTTACGACACGCAGCGTCGGACGCATGATCGATAAATACATAAAACAGTGCGCCGATATTCACAACATTTCGCCGCACAGCTTGCGACATACGTTCGCCACGCACTTGCTCGACTCGGGTGCCGACCTTCGTGACATTCAGGAACTCTTGGGACACGCGCGGCTCTCGACGACGCAAATCTATACACAAGTCTCGATGGAAAAGATGATCGAGGTGTATGATAAATCACATCCAAAGGCTTGAGCGGAGATGAATAAACGTGTCCTTTTTATAATTCTTTTCGGGTTGGTCCTGAATACGTTTGCCCAGGAAATACCGAAAGCGATCAAGATCGCGGAGTTTGACGATCGCATCGAATCCGTCTCTGTGTTTACGCGACGAGTTAAGCAGGTTTTGACAGAGATCGATGCTCGCCCAACAGGGACACGAGTCTTTATTGTTATTTCACAAAAGAATTTTAAGCTTTCACAGAATCTAATCGATATCGCAGATAAAATTGTCTCAAATGAGGGACGTGAAAAGCAGCAACTAATTATCGTTACAGACAGCTTTTGTCCTTACGAAATGAAGACAGACAAAAGTGAGTTCTGGATATTACCAAAGGGTGTGGAGCCTCCATATCCCAATTCGGGAATATGCGATTATGTTTGTTCAACTATTGAGATTCAAGGAAAACCGCACTTTCCGAATAAGAATGAAGTGCTTACCTTTACTGTTACCGTGAGCGGTATTGATCCGAGCGCATATAAATGGACGGTTGTTGGAGGACGATTGCTTTCGGGACAAAATAGTCCAACTATTTCGGTCAGGATCAAGAAGTCGGCTCGATTGGGCAACGGTGACGCAGTAACCGTGACGGTAAAAATCCCCAATATACCTGCCAGAACAATGTGTCCCGACTCGGTATCATTTACTTCTGTGCTTCAACCAACTCCACTATTTGATTAAGATTAATTAAAAAAAGTATGAAAAAACTCAACTTGCTGCTCATCGCGATTATTACTTTTTCGTCGTCCGTTTTTGCTCAGGACAAGCTGCTTAACCTCGACGATATCTTCAGTCCCGATACGACAAAGCGGGTGCGTTTCGGTGGGTCGCCGGTTGCGCCTGCCTGGGCGCCGGACGGTAAATCGTTTAAGCAGACGATCAACGGGCGGCTGATGCGCGTCGATGCAGCAACGGGACAAGCCGTGCCGTATTTTGACAGCGGTTCGCTTGCGGCGGCGTTGATGCGTGTCGGGATAAAGGCTGACGAAGCGAATGCACTTGCGAATTCGCAAGGTTTGCAGTTTAACGCAGGCGAGAGTGGTGTCTTGCTAAACGCATCGAGCGATCTGTGGTTTTACGACATCGCGAGTAGAAATTTAAGACGCCTGACCAACAACAAAGACGAAGAGAAAGAGGCCGAGCTCAGTCCCGACGGACGGCTCGCGAGCTTTGTTCGAGGCAATAATCTTTTTGTCATCGATGTTGCACGCGGTGCTGAGAAACAACTGACGCGTGACGGTCGCGAGGGCGACAAGCCGATCTACAACGGCTATCTCGACTGGATCTACGAAGAGGAGCTTTACGGCCGCGGGCAAAAGCGCGGCTATTGGTGGTCGCCGGATTCGCGCTATATCGCTTTTCTCAGACTCGACGAAGAGCGCGTGCCAAAGTTCGTCATTCCAAATGATATTCCGAACGATCAAGTGATCGAGACCGAACATTATCCGCAGGCGGGCGACCCGAATCCAACCGTCAAACTTGGCATCGCAGATGTCGGCAAAGCGTCGTTTCTGCCAAACGTGTCGCGCATACCCGCTGTCGGGAACCGCCTGCCGCCCATCTTGCAGCGTGTTGGTGACAGCGTGAGGTTTGCCGACACGAGCATTTACAAATCAGACGATCTGCTAATCGGCCGTGTCGCGTGGGCACCGGATAGCAAGGCCGTGCTCTTTCAGGCGCAAAATCGCGAGCAAACTTACCTCGATCTAAACGCTGCGACGCTCGACGGCAAGATCAAGCAAGTTCTAAAAGAGACCAGCCCCGCGTGGGTCGATCTTCACGACAATCCGCTGTTTTTAAAGGATGGCAGCGCCATCTGGCAATCCGAACGCGACGGCTGGAAGCATCTCTATCACTTCGCGAGCGACGGTAACTTGATCCGCCGTGTTACCGGCGGCAAGTGGGAAGTCCGCTCTGTTTACGGCGTCGATGCCGCAAACGAGTGGGTTTACTTTTCTGCTACAAAGGACAGTCACATCGCCGAGAATATTTACCGCGTGCGTCTCGCGGGCGGCGAACCCGAGCGCCTCAGCACCGGTGACGGTACGCACGCCGCGATCTTTAACAAAGATTTCACGCACTTTGCCGAATTGTGGAGCGACGTTAATAATCCGGCGCAGACGCGCCTATACAAATCGGACGGCACGCTTCTAAGAGTTATTAACGAGAACAAGGTCGATGCTCTCTCTCAATACAAGCTCGGCCGTGCGGAGTTTACGCGCGTCAAGACACGTGACGGCTTTGAGATGGAAGCCGTGATGATAAAACCGGCCGATTTTGATCCGACAAAAAAATATCCC
>JANOGL010000092.1:0-6813 GCA_031405985.1 Acidobacteriota bacterium
TCATCAACATTCGACGGACGATGAAGCGTCAGAACCGCGTAATCTTTGCCGTCAACACACAACTCATTTCGCACCTTGGACTGCTCGGCGAGCTTTAGATGTTCGAGCAGTGAATCAATCATCACGTTGCCGACAAAGCGGATCTTGTCCGCCGCGATGCCTTCGCCTTTCAGGTTTTCGTCCGCGTCCTGCGAGGTTGTAAACAGCAAATCTGAGATTGCGTCAGTGAGAATGCGATTGATCTCTTCGGGCATCGTGCGATCACGCGAGCGAAGGCCGGCTTCGACGTGAGCGACCCTGACGCCGAGCTTTGCGCAGACGAGTGCGCACGCGATAGTCGAATTCACATCGCCGACGACCAAGACCCAATCCGGCTTTTGTTCCACCACGACCGGCTCGAACTCGGTCATGATCTTCGCGGTTTGAACCGCGTGTGAGCCCGAACCGACGCCGAGGTGAATGTCCGGTTTCGGCATTCCGAGATCGTCAAAGAACGCGTCCGACATCGCCGCGTCATAATGCTGACCAGTGTGAACAATCATCGGCGCAAACTCCGCCGACCGCCGTTTCATCTCGGCGTAGATCGGCGCGACCTTCATAAAATTTGGCCGAGCGCCGGCAATCAAAAGAATCTTCAACATTTGACTGGAACGCACGCGCCCTCGCGTGCACCGTAACTTAGAGATTCGATCAGCATCTTGTTTGACGCATGCAGGCGAGGGCGCCTGCGTTCCCGGCATCACAATCTGACAACGCGAGCCTTACTGCCATTTCGTAACTCATTTGATAACGCATTTCTTGTATCGACAACCAGCGACGCGAGATTGCAGACGCGGTCGTAATCGACATTCGAGTGCCCTGTGCAGATGATGACGCAATCGGATGACGCGATCAGATCGTCGGTCATCTCTTTGTTGTAGAGCGGTTCGCCGTCGCCGATCGTGTATGCGTGATCGAACGTGACTTCGGCGACAAACGGGTCGTGATAATAAACGTCGGCGCCGTCGGCGCGTAACAGGTCGATGATCGACAGTGCTGGCGACTCGCGCATGTCGTCGATGTCTTTTTTATAGGCGACGCCAAGGATCAAGATCTTAGAACCGTTGACGGCTTTTTTGTCGTCATTGAGCGCGGTCGATGCGAGTTCGACGACGTAATTCGGCATTGTCGAATTTACCTGTTCGGCTAAGCTTATGAACTGAGAATCGAAGCCGTGCTGCCGCGCTTTCCATGACAGATAGTGTGGGTCGAGCGGGATGCAGTGGCCGCCGATGCCTGGACCGGGAAAGAACGGCATAAAGCCGAACGGTTTTGTCGCCGCGGCTTCGACGACCTCCCAAGTGTCGATGCCGAGCGCGTTGCAGAGCTTTGCCATCTCGTTCGCCATGCCGATGTTTATTGCCCGAAATGTGTTTTCCCAAAGTTTTGCCGCCTCTGCTACGCGGGCCGACGACACGGGAAAGACCGAGTCGACGATCTCGCCATACAACGCCGAAGCAACTGTGCCTGAATCCGCCGACACGCCGCCGACGACCTTTGGAATGTTGTGCGTTTGGAATTGCGGGTTGCCC
This sequence comes from Acidobacteriota bacterium, assembly GCA_031405985.1. Taxonomy (GTDB): domain Bacteria; phylum Acidobacteriota; class Blastocatellia; order Pyrinomonadales; family Pyrinomonadaceae; genus OLB17. Next base: position 1,572 of record JANOGL010000092.1, read on the forward strand.
GGATCGACGCGTTCGGGCGAGAAGGCGAGCATGAAATCTTCGTCGAGTTTGAAGCCTTTCTCCTTGAACATCGGCAGCAGAACCTCGTCGGTCGTGCCGGGATAAGTCGTCGATTCGAGAATGACGAGCTGGCCGACGCGCATATATTTTTGGATCTCGCCGCCTGCAGTCAAGATATATGACATGTCGGGATCTTTTGTTTTGCGAAGCGGCGTCGGTACGCAGATGATGATCACGTCACATTCAGATAGTTGCGCGAAATCTGTAGTCGCAGTCAGCATGCCGTTATCGGCACATTTTTTCACGTTCTCGCTCGTGACATCGACGATGTATGAGCGACCTGCGTTAATCTCGGCGGTCTTCGTCTCATCGACTTCGAAACCGATACAGGCGAAGTTTTTAAGTGCGAATTCGACGATCAGCGGCAGCCCGACGTAGCCGAGACCGATCACGCCAACGCGCGCACGTTTTTCTGAAATGAGTTTAAGTAAATCGTCTTTGATCATGTATTAATTGCAATTTGTTCGGACGGTTAAATGCCGGTGCAAAGCGGACCTCACTATTATAAACATTTTTATGCGGCTAGTAATCGCTCTGATCGCAAGTTTTATTTATACTTTTAATCAATGGGCGATTCCCAATAGTAAATGTCGTTAGAGATCTCGTCTACAAATCCAGTTGTCAGGGCGATTGTCAAAGGCACTGCCCCGCGCCCCGCGCAGGTTGCGGCTTCGCGCGGCATCTTGCCGCTCGCTCAGGCCGACTTGCTCGAGGTTCTCGTTGCGCTCTACAGCAGCGAAGATGCGGAACTAAAGTCTAATGCCGGCGACACGCTCGATTCGCAAAGCACGAAGGAGCTTGAACAGACGATGCGTTCGCCGGATGTTGCGCCGTCGGTGTTGTCGTATTTTGCGGGGCGAACGGAGCTGCCGCCGTCTATTCACGAATCGATAATTACGAACGTAAAGACGCCCCCCTCAGCTATCGCCAATTTTGCGACAAAGACCGCAAAGAGCGAGTTGCTCGAACTACTCTCGCAAAATCAACAGCTACTGATTCAAAACCCCGCAATTCTCGAAGCGATTCTCAAAAACACAAATCGCTCCGCTGAGGCCGATCGTCGAGCGAGCGAAATTAAGCGCGAGTTTTTTGAAAAAGAACGCGGCGCCGAGCAAATCGCAAACGAGCTTCGCGCGCAGGGCAACGAGGCCGCGGCAGAGTTTTTTGAACAATCTGGCTTTGCAGAATCGGGCCTTTCGGAAGAAGATGCGATCCTGCTCGCGCAGCATATTGAGGTTCCCGACCGCGAGACCGACGACTCGTGGCTGGCGCTCGAATTCATCGAGGAGATCTACGAAGAGACCGAAGAGCAGCGTCAGGCGACGATTGGCAAGATCCTCGGCGAACTAAACGCAGAAGGCGAAGAGATAGGCGGTGAGCGCATTGCGATGATCAATCGCATTATGAAGTTGGGCGTCAAGGATCGCGTCAAGATGGCGATGAAGGGCGACCGCGAAGCTCGCAACATCCTGATCCGCGATCCGAACAAACTCGTCTCAAGCGCTGTCGTAAACAACCCCCGTATCACCGAACAAGAAGTCGAGACAATCGCGTCTATGCGTTCGATGTCCGAGGAAATTCTGCGTCAGCTCGCAGCAAACCGTCAATGGTCACGCAGCTACACGATCATGCACAGCCTCATTAAAAATCCGCGAACGCCGCTCGCAAATGTGATAACGATGCTGACCCGTCTGCAACTTCGCGATCTCACCGCATTATCTAAAAATCGAAACGTCTCCGACGCTGTGCGGCGACAGGCTCTGCGTTTAAACAATGCGCGCACCGGTGGAAAGACGAAGCAGTAACGATTTTTGATGAGTTCAATTTTCACAAAGCTTAAGACAACGCTCGCGATGATCAAGTTCGAGCACACTCTATTCGCGCTGCCGTTCGCGTTTCTCGGAGCGATACTCGCCGCAGACGGCATGCCGAGTTGGTGGCAGATCTTGTGGATAACGGTCGCGATGTTCGGTGCACGCTCGGCCGCAATGACATTTAACCGCATCGCCGACCGCGACATAGACGCGCAAAATCCGCGCACTGCGGGCCGCGAACTTCCAAGCGGCCAATTGTCAGTCGGCTTTGCGTGGACGTTTCTTTACGTGTCAATCGCAGTTTTTGTGCTCTCGTCATACATGCTCAATTGGCTGACATTCGCACTCTCGCCGGTCGCCCTTCTTTTTGTACTTGGTTACAGCTATGCCAAACGATTCACCGCACTCGCCCACGTGCTGCTCGGCTTCGCGCTCTCGATCTCGCCGTCGGCGGCGTGGATCGCCGTTCGCGGCAACCTGCTCGATGTCGAACCGATCTTGCTTAGCCTGCTCGTGCTGATGTGGACGGCGGGTTTTGACGTTTTATACGCGTGCCAAGATTTTGAATTCGACCGCTCAGCCGGCCTGCGCTCGATACCGACTCGCTTCGGCATAAAACGCGCGTTGTGGATCGCACGGCTGTTTCATTTTCAGGCTTTCATAGTGCTCGGCTTGCTTTATCTGGTGACAGGTTTGGGATGGCTCGCACTCGCCGGCGTGATCGCGGTTGGAGCGTTGCTAGTCTATCAACACACGCTCGTCAAGTATGACGACCTATCGCGTATGAACGCCGCGTTCTTTACGACAAACGCATTCGTAAGCGTGATCTTACTCGCGAGCTTCGGCGGTGCGGTTTTTTTACGATAGGAGTGTTTTTTTCATACACACGCTGTTTTCGACTTCAGCATATTGGCCGTAGTTTGGGATTACTTGGTAGCCCGAGCGTTTGTAGAGGGCGATTGCCTCGGGTTGTTTGAATCCGGTTTCGAGGACGCAGGAACAAAAGCCTGACTCGATCGCCCACGATTCCAACTCGGCGAGAATCTGCGCGGCGATACGTTGGCCGCGATTCTCTGCCCTGACAAACATTCGTTTGATCTCGGCTGCCTCTTCAGAATGCCGTTTGAACGCGCCGCAACCTACGGCAACGTCGTCGAGATATGCGACAACGACGCCGAGCAAGCCGGCGAGCTTATTGAACTGAGCAAAAAAGTAATGGTCTTCGCCATCGCGTGTTTTCAATTCCTCATCAAGCAACCCCACGAGTGAATGGAAATCCTCATTTTCAGCATCTGTGCGGATCAACGTGGCCATCTGTTTAGACAAGTGTTTTTGGGATAGCAAGATCGGTGCCTATCTTCTTGTTTAGTTTCTCGATGAAGTAAGCCGAGAGTAGAGGCGATTCCTCTTCGACGTTTTGGTGGACGGAAGAAAACCAAAGACTTCTCGCTGCAATGCCAATGGATACGTGATCAGATAAAGCGGCTTACTTTGGGGCGGCGTACAAGATTCCAATTCTTGCTGTGGGCGGGGCTGTTGTGTTCATTGGTTTCTTGTTTTTGATGAGCGCCGTAAATTCGCCGAGGTCTATTCCAGCCAGTTCTCCATCATCTTCTCCTGGAATAGTCCGTCATGATTTAGATACAACGCCAAATCCAATACGCACCTTGCCTCCGACATCAACCCCAGCGAACGTAGCGAAGTCAGCTACTCCTGCACAGTCCAGAGTGGCAACAATTATTAGTGAGAACGCAAATCTTCGACTCACGCCTGGCACTTACGGAGAGGTGGTCGATACGGTCGAGTACGGCGCCACGGTCGAGATCGTGAAGCAGAAGGGCGCTTGGTTTCAGGTGCGATACGCAGGAACAACCGGTTGGTTGCACGGTAATACGATTCGTCTTGGGACATCCTATTAACGCCTCGATTCGAAGTAATAAGATATGAAAACACGCGTTGGAGCTATTTTTGGCGGCAGGACGGGCGAGTATTACGGTAAAGGATTCAAAGCTCTCACAATAATTCACCACTCTAGAATTACGATGCCAGCTTGTTCGCGCTTTAACGCCCAAATGTTTGAAGTACGTAGTAAGTTCGTATTCTCAAACCCAAATCGTATTGCCGCTTCAAGAACATCAATATTTATATCTTTTAGAGTTTTGAACCTAATGCAATACCCCGTCACGGTCGCTTTGCCGAGGACATTTGCGTATGTTTCGGCCAGGTATTTTTTGTCTTCGCGTGCGGAGGATATAGATGGAGATCCCGGTTTTGCCCCGTGCTCACGCCCGACTGATAGAACTCGCGGATCGTGCCATCGGCGTATTTGTGGTCGCGAGACCCGTAGCCGATATCCGGATTAGTAACGACCTTACCGCTCGCATCTTTGCCGTCGAGGAACCACATTTTACATCCCGGATCTACTCCCAAAATGAGGTCATGCAACTGCTGCATCTCACCGCGTTTTGGTTCCGGGTGACTCGCAATATGCTCTTCGATCTGTTTTTGTGCGTTCATAAAAACTCTTTATGAGGCTGCTTTAGCAGTCTTCTCCTGGCATAGCCCCGTCGTTTACGGCGGGGTTAGATGGCAAGTGATTTTGCAAGGGCGTTTTAACGTCCTTACCAATTACTGGCTTAAGCCGCCGGACCATAAGCCCGTTGAAACGGGCTGGCAATCTTTCTTTTTCGCAATACCCCGCCGTAAACGACGGGGCTATGCTCCCTTCGGGAAAGCCTCGTAAACGAGGCTACCGAACCAGGGTGATCTCATTCCACCAGACGAAAATAAAGAAGCCGACGGGTATAAAAAGCAAGGCGATGAGCGTTGCGAATGCCCTTTTACGAATCGACGTCTTTGTCGTCCAAAGAACCAAGAAGCTGATAGCCAACGGGACAAGCGGTAGTCCAAGAAGGTAGAGCGATCCGACATTAAAATAACCCGCGAGAATCGCAGATAAAATCGTCATGAAAGCTGCGAGTCGAAACCGGAATTGTACCGTGAGTTTCATACTTTCTTAGCTCCTATCCCCCGATAAAGTTGCGAGCAGCTCTTCGAGGTTTTTCAACTGCATCTTTGTTCCTTCGACGAAGCCCATTTCGATCATTCGCTCCAGTCGTAAGGTTCCGTATGTTCAACTCTTTCATAGCAACACCTCATGGCGGTTTGACCCGGTCATTCCTTTTTTCCTAAGTAGTGGTGTTTATCAGTTTACCGCCGAGTATCGCCATTGGAAGCAGGATCGCCGTAAAGATAACGTGATACCAGATCGGAACGTACGGCCAGGACATAACCGCTTTGAGTAAGCCGAGGCCAAGCAGCAGAATCCCGACAAACAGCGGCGCGCGTGAGCTGCCCCCGGCGATCAG